>NZ_FOTL01000022.1 GCF_900114585.1 Methanobrevibacter olleyae
AAAAGATTTAAAAACTTCACGACAAGAATTAAATAATCTTACAAAATGAGGATTTGAAAGAACAAAATCATCATTAAAATCGCAAAATATATATTGTTCAACATCTAAAATACTATTTGGAGCAATTGTTTTTTGTTTTATCATGAAAAAAACTTTGCTCCAACTCTTTATTAAATTTTACTATTTTTAAATAAAAATCAAACAATTTTTTAAGAAAAAATTCTAAAAACCACTACTTTTTATTAAAAAAATTTTCAAATCAACAAAGTTTTTGAAAGAGCCCCTAATATATATCTAATGCGCTTTGATAATTACCATTTAATTTTATATAAGATTCTGCCCTTTTTACAACAACACCTATTCTTTGAAGCTCTTCTAATTTTTTAAATGGTTTTTTTCTGCGAATATTAATTATTCTTTTTGCAGATTTTGGCCCTATTCCAGGAACACGAATTAATTGTTTATATGGGGCGTAATTTATCTCTACAGGAAAGATATTCATTTCCCTTGCAGCTAAAATTTTAGGATCTTCATTTAAAAACAACTTATCGTTTTCATCAAATACCATTTCTTTTATATCAAATTCATAATCACTTAACAATGCATCTGCATGATATAATTGAGCTGTTCTATTTGTATTACAAGATTCTTTTTTCTCAAATTCTGTTCCTTCAACAGGGGAAAATGCACTAAAGTAACTACGTCTTAGGTCTACTTTTTTATATAAGCTATCCATTCTTTTTAAGATTTCTAAATCTGTTTCATCATTTGATCCAACGATTAATTGTGTTGTATGGCCTGATTTAGCAAATCCTGGATTTTTCTTACTAATTTGATTCATCCAATCCAATCTTTTTAGGATATCTTTATTATAATCCTTTGTTGTTGTAATTTCACTAAGTCCATCTTTTGTTGCAGCTTCAATATTCAAACTTACTCTATTAGCTAAACTCATTGCTCTTTTTATAGAATCTTTGGATGCTCCTGGAATGATTTTAAGATGTATATAGTCATCATATCCATAGTCTTTTCTAAGGATTCTTGCAGTTTCTATTGTTTTTTCCATTGTATTGTCTATTGTATCTCCAATACCTGAACTTAAAAAAAGACCATTCACATAGCCATTATTGTAATAATGTAAGAATGCTTTTGATAATTCTTCAGGACTTAATTCAAGTCTTGTAAAATTACGTTTACTTTGGTTAATACAATATTTACAATCATTTTTACATTTATTTGTTAGCAATGTTTTAAAAAGAGGTATTTTACATCCATTATGTCCAGTAGCGTGATAAATCCCTGGGAGATTCACTTGAGAACTCTTACTATGGCTAACATAATCACATAGATCATATTGTGCACTATCTGCTAAAACTTGCATTTTTTCTAATGTAGACATAGTTCCTTCCTCTTTTTTTAAATTATTTTAAAATATATCATTTTTAAATAATCCTATTTTTAATTTATTCTTATTAAATATTTTTTATATTAGATATTTTTTACAATTCTTATAATAAAACTTTTTTATAATACAACTCTTATAATAAAACTTTTTTATAATTATTTTCTCATTTTATTGTCTTTATTAATATTAATCTTTATTAATATTTTTATTAATATTAATGAATTTTAATAAGTATATATAAACTAATATTTAATATATTAATGATTTCATCATTTCCTAGTAAAAATTTCAGATTTTATTTTTTAATAAAATCCTTTTAAACTTATCACTTTATTGTATTTATTTTTAGTTATTAAATTATTTAAATAAGCGCATATGATTAGTATTATTTATTATATAATGTTTATTAAACTATTTTATACTATAATCTTTTTTATTAATTTTTTTATTAGTTTTTTATTAGTTTTTTATTATTGAACTATCTATCATTTTACTAGTTATTTATATTATTACTTTTTTTTTAAAATTCCTTTATTTTTATTATTTTCTATCAAAGTAGTTTATAATTTTAAATAATTTTTAAACTATTTTTAAATAATTCATTCTAACTATAAGAAACTTTTATATAAAATATATACTAATTTAATATTATGAAAGTCGTACTTGCTGGAACTGGAAGTGCAGTTGGAAAAACCACTATTTCTACAGGAATTATGAAAGCACTTCAAGATGAAAATGTTCAACCATTTAAAGTTGGCCCTGATTTTATAGATCCTTCATACCATACTCTAGCAACTGGTAATGTATCAAGGAATTTAGACTCTTTTTTCATGAATGAATTTCAAATAATAAACTCATTTGAAAGAGCATTAAAGATATCTAATTCTAATATGGGAATTATTGAAGGAGTAAGAGGTTTATATGAAGGTATTAGTCCTATAAATGACATAGGAAACACGGCTTCTATTGCAAAAGCTTTAGATGCACCTGTAGTTTTACTTATGGATTCTAGAAGTTTGGTTAAAAGTGCAGCTGCGGTTGTTTTAGGCTTTAAAACTCTTGATTCAGAAATTCGTATTGAAGGAGTTATTTTAAACAAAGTTAAGGGTAAAAGACATTATATAAAGGCTAAAGAGTCTGTTGAAAAATTAGCAGATGTTCCAGTTATTGGTGGCATACCAAGAAATGAAGAAATTACGGTAGAAGAAAGACATCTTGGCCTTGTTCCTGCACTTGAAAAAGAAAGAATCAATAAAAATATTAATCTTTGGGGTAAAATAGCTGAGGAGTATATAGATTTAGATGCCTTAAAAGACATTATGAAAACATCAAGTAAATCTACTGTAAAAGACAATCAAAATAAAGCTGTTGAATCATTAGAAGATAATCATAATAATAGCTCTAATAATTTTAATAATTATAATAACGGCCCTATTATAGATCTATCCATTCATGAAGATGATTTTAATAAAGCTCATAATGATGCTATTGAATTAGAAGTTACTAATGGATCAAAATATGGAGAGCTATGGAAAACTGGAAATAAAACTCCATTAAAAATTGGTGTAGCTTTAGATGAAATATTTACTTTTTACTATAGAGAAAACCTAGAGTCTCTTGAAGATAATGGTGCTAAGATTATTCCATTTAGCCCATATAAAGATGAAGAAATTCCAGATGTTGATGCTCTTTATATTGGTGGAGGATATCCTGAGGTATTTAAAAAGGAATTATCTGAAAATACATCTATGTTAAAATCAATCAACAAGTTTCATAAGGATAATAGGCCTATTTATGGAGAATGTGGAGGTTTAATCTATTTATCTAAATCTATTGATGGATTAGACATGGTTAATGCAATTCCCTATAGCTCTGAAATGACTCCTAAAGTTCAAGGTTTAAATTATGTTGTAGCTAGATCTAATAGGGATAATCTTATCTCAGATAAAGGGGACATTTTCCGTGCACATGAATTCCATTATACAAAACTTAATGTTGATAAAACAGATAGATTGGTATTTGATGTATTAAGAGGCAGAGGCCTATTAAATAATATGGATGGTATTAGTGTTGGAAACACTTTAGCTAATTATATTCATATCCATGCCTGCTCTCATCCTAACTTTGCCTACAATTTTACTAGAAATATTTCAGAGCCAGATTAATCAATAGATTGATCAAGCTTTTCATTTCTATTTTTTCTCTTTTTTAATTTTGCATCGGCAAATAAAATTTTTTTTATTTTCTTGAACTTTTTTTAAAATTTATTTTTGTATAATGTATAGATAATTTATCTAAGTTTTTAATAAATTTTATCTAATATATTAGATTTTCTTTAAATAATTTAAATTTTTTCATTGTTTTTGGATTTTTTATTTTAAAAAAGTATTACTTTTTAAATCATAAGCTATATTTCTCATTTTCCCCATCAAAATTTTTCAATTTTAAAATCTATTTAATTCTATTATTTCTTTCTAAAACTTGAGTTTTTTTAGTAATATTTATAAATAACAATAATCAGTTTTTGTTTTTTTAAAATACTCATTTTAAATCATTTTTTTATACAATTTTTTTTAAGGTTTTTGTAACTCTTTGTATATACGAAGTAACTCAATGATATTACATGCTATATTTTAGCCCATTGATGCATATGAATTAATACTTTTTTTCAAGTTTTTTAAAATTTTTTTTTAAATCAGAAATCTAGCAATTAATCCCAATATTTTTTTTTAAAATAATGTCATTATCATTGAAGATTCAGGTGACTATTTCATCATTTAATTTCATTTTTTTGTAACTCAATTTTTACACTTGAAATTGTTCTTCTTATTTTTTAAGTTTTATAGAAATTTTCCATATCTTTTAAAAAAAGTGTTAACTCAATTTTTATTAATTTTTTTAAAATATAATATCATAATAACTCACTAAGTTATTTTCCAATTTTTAATATATTAATTGAGTTACAATTGTGCTTTTTTAATTGCTTTTATAAGTCAAGTTTATATGCAATGAGTTATCATATATATTATATAGTTCCTATTAATAATATCAATTTTTTCTTTGAAGGTATTTTATGTTAGAAAAAGAAGTTAAACAATATAAGAGGGGAAATAGTTTCACTTACCGTATCGACTTATCAAAAAAAGATAATTTTGAGGGTGGAGAGAAAGTAATGATTTTTAGGATAAGTGAATATGAATCTTACCTAAATGAGATAGATAGTCTCGAACTTCAGATAGATGAGAATAAAAATACAATTTCTGATTTAAAACAATCTCGTAGTGAGGCTGATTCTAATATTAATGAAATAATGGAGCAAAGAAATCAAGAGATATCTGATAAAAATAAAGAAATTATGGATTTAGTTGAAGAAAATAAGTCTTCTATTCAGAAATGCTATGATATTATTGATGAAAAAGATAAACTTCTTAAACAAGCTAATGAAGAGATTAGAATAGAAAGAGAAAAGGCTGACTTAGCTAAACAAAAGGCAGAAGAAAATCTAATTGATGAGAGAAAAAGACATGATGAATTGGTTCTTGAAAAAGATAAAGAGCTATATAATCTTAATCAACAACTTAAAGATAGCCTTAAAGAAATTGCTTATAAAGATCAATTATTAACTGTAGATAGACTTTTAATTGATAGATATAAAAACAGAAGTTTTATTGATCGCTTATTTAACAGGTTACCTGATGATGCTGACTTAAAAATCGATAATCCTCCAAAAGAAACTTATGTTTTAGAAGCTGAAAAAGAGGATTAATTATTTTTATGATTTCTTTAGATTTTTATGAATTTTTATTGTTTAATCTTATTTTCCACTTTTTTATTTTTTTAACTATTTTTTTAATTCTAAAGCAATTTTTTATTTTTATTTTAATAGGATATAATCAACTTAATACACTTAATACACTTAATACACCTGATATAACTTAATGCAACTTAATGTATCTTCATTTCAATATCATGATATCTTCAGTTTATATGCATTTTTTACTTAGTGAGTTGTATTTTTTATAAGATTTAAATTGTAACTCTTAGACATAGATTTCAACTGTATAATGAGTTAGCTTGTTATTATCATTTTTTTCAAATTTTAAAGCTAGAAATTCCTTGACATATATTTCAAGTGTAAGTTTTTATGAATTTTTTTAAATATTATTTTGATGTTATTATCATAGTATAATCATGTTAATTTATTTACATCATCATTTTTGATTTTATGTAATATCATTTTTTTTAGAAATTTTTCCTCATTTTTGATTTTTAAAAATGATATTATCATGAAATTTTTAAAAATATTTTAAATTTTTCAAAAATTTTTTCATATTTTTCATCTCTTTTTATGAATTTTTGTATTACCTTTTAATTTTTTTATCTATTGTAGTTTTTCTTTGACATTTTTAAAATGATTTTCATCTAAAGATCAATTTTTTAAAATTTTCACATTATGATTTTTATCTCTTGTATATTTTCAATTGAATTTTGCCTTTTTCTAATATATTTTTTATTTTTTCATTGGAAACAATTTTGAAATATTTTTAAATTCATATGAAATAGCTCATAAATAGCTCTATAAATAGTCCATTTAATATGATGGTTTATTTAATAAAGTTATTATAATAGTTTAAACAAAGCTTAAATTAATTAAAGTTTTAATTAATTATTTTTTAAACAAAGTTTTAATTAATTATTTTTTAAACAAAGTTTAAATTAAATTTTTATGGGGTTTTTATGAATTTTAAGTTAATAGATAAAAAACTTGATCTATTCCATCCACTAATCATTGTAGTTATGGTAATATTATTTTTAATAATTGCTATGCCTATGTGGTATATTTATCGTCAATTACCTTATCCTAATATAGATTTATATCTTTATATAGGAATTGGACTTTTATCTTTTATTTTAGGTATTTTTTTAACTAATTACTTCTTAAAAAATAAATTTAAAATTTTCACCTCAGAGAATCCTCGAACTAAAAGCTTTAATTTAAATCCTCAGAAACTATCTATATTTGATTCATATTCTAAAAATGAATTAATTATAGTAAGTTTTGTTTCTATTGGAATATTATTACAAGTTATAAACATAGCTCTACTAGGTAGCATACCACTTTTCTCTGCAACATTAAAAGCTAAAGCAGCAACAAAAATATGGTTAATATCTTACATAATATTCTTGCCATCTATTAACATTTTACTTGCAAAATACAATAGAAAATCACATTACCTTTTATTAATTATAGGTTTAGCTTTGTTTGCTCTTACAGGATATAGAACAACACCTATTGGAATCATGCTATCATCTTTAATTACATTGTATTATTCAAGGGATGTAGATTTAAAATACATAATTTTAGCTATTTTAGCTATTGTAATTGTACTTTTAGCAGTAGGATTTATTGCAGTTCAAGCTATTAGTTGGCAACACTGGTCATTAAATCCAATTGAACTTCTCTCATATAGAGCAGCATTTACATTAAATGTATTATCAAAAGCTATCACTAATCAATGTGCCACAATGGGAAAATTGCTTTATACTACACTTACTGGATTTTTTACACATTCAGATGCTAGAGTTTTAGTTGGTCAAGCTACTCTTGGAAGAGCTCATTCAATTACTTCTACAATATTTGGCCCAGCTTTACTTGACTTTGGTATTCTAGGAATGATTGTCCAAATGTTTTTAATAGCTCTTATATTAAAGACTTTACACACTATACAAAATAATAAAAAAAGTATTTTTACAGCATTTTATAGTATTTTACTTGGACAAACTATTATCTGGATTGAAACTGGACCAAGTGATGTGGTAGTTTACTTATTCTATTTAATTGGTATTTTGCTTATTATTAAAACATTATGGAGATTAGATAATGGAGTCTAAAAATATAGCTATTGCTGGTGAGATCACTCCTTCAAAAACAATTATTCCAATTATAGAAAGATTAAGAGAATTGGAAAGGGAAGATAAATTACATTTTAAATTAAATAAGATAATAGGTCTTTATCATGGAGAATCATCAAAGGCTTTTCTAGAACCTTATTGTGATGAAGTATATTCTATTGGAGAAGGTAGAAAAGGTTCAAAAAATTCTACTACAAAATTAATTTACCTTATTTCAAAAGATATTTTAAAATCATTTAATGCACTTAAAGGTCAAAATATAGATTTATTAATCACTGCAGGAAATGCAGGGGATGTTAGAAAAGCTATTGTGGCAGCAAATCTTTTAAAAATTCCTATTTTACATATTGAACAAGATATTTATAATCCTATTGAAGTAATTTCTCAAGCTAATCTTGTCACTGTTCCTTCCAGTGAATATAAGGAATACCTTGAGAAAAATTATAAACTTAAAAATGTTATAAATATAAATGGCTATCCTATGGCTAAATATGTTGATAATCATATAAAAGAGGGAAACTTAAGAGATAAGGATGAAATCTATGGTGAATATGGCTTGAAAGAATTTGTTCTTGTAGTTATTGGAGGAGACTTAAAAGATGATGATATAGAATCATTGATAAGATCTATTGAAGAACTTAATCTTAATGCACTAATTGCACCTTATAGATTTGATAGAAATATGGTTCAAGATTTAGTTTTATCTCCAAATATTAAAGTTTTACCTCAATATGTTGATTTATCAAGTTTTATAAATGCAGCATCTCATTTAATTTATGCAGCAGGTATGGGTATGACTATTGAGGCAGGAGTATTTAATATTCCATCTTTAAAAATAGAAGGTTTTCATACAGTTCATGGTAGTGTAGATTTAGCTAAAGAGCTTAATATACCGATTGTAAAGATTGATGAAATTCCTAAGGCTTTTGAAGAATTATCTCAGCAAGATGATTCTAATCTTCTAGAAAATAGTGAAATAGCTATTGAAAGAGTGGTAGATTTAATCAATAAATTTAATAGTAAATCTCTTAGTAAAAGTGGCTTTAAATCTACTAAAGAAATTTGGAATAGTCGTAAAGTATTCAAATAATTATTTTTTTTAAAATTTTCATTGTATCCTTTTCATTATTACTTAACACTGTTATAGTAATACTTTCTTTTTCTTCTTTTGAAGGGCTTTCTTACCTTTTTTTCATGTTTTTTAGTTTATTTTTATTTATTCACTTGTTATGCTTATTTTGGATATGATTTCTTGAATATAACATGATTATGTATATTTTTTTATTTTTTGTATTACTTATTAAGATATTTTTAATATTAGTAATACTTTTTTATTACTTTTTATCTTTTTTTCTATTTTTAGTAATAATTAAATTTAAATAAGTATTACTTTATATTTTTAGTTAGATATTCTGTTTTTAAAAGTTTTATTTTTTTCTATTGATTTTTATATTTAGGGGTTTTGTTTACCTATTTAGGGATTTTGTTTACCTAATTAAATATGTAAGTATAAGTTTTCGTTTACCTAATTAAATTAGTAGATATATTTTTACGGAATATCACAATTTTTTAGGAGGTTAAATTATTGAAAAACAAGTTCTTTTGCTTATAGCTCTTATGGCATGTTTAATATGTGCTATTAATGGAGTTTCAGCAGAAAATCTTGATGGAATTGATGATTCTAATCTTAGTATAGGTTCAACTTATATTAATGAATTTTCAACTGTTGAAAATAGTGATAATTCAGAATCATCTTTTAGTGTAAATAAAATGGAGCTATCTAGTTATAATAATATTTTAAGTGATGATTCTGTAGATATAAAAGCATCTAATAATAAAAATAGTATTAAAGATTCTGGATCTTCTAATGTTTCTGTTAATGTAAAAGTTAATTATGAATACCCTTCTGATAGTAGTCAAGTTGTACCTGATTTTTATGTAGTTTCTAATGGAAATTATCTTAATTTTACAAAAGCATATGACTTTAATAAGAAAGCTTATGTCCTTAATATAAATGGCCCTTTAGAAGATTCTTATAATATCACTGCTTTAACTTCTGGTTACATAGATCAATCTAAAGTAATTAGTGGTTCTTTAATAAGTGAATTAGTTACATTTGATTTAAAAGCTACTGCTGCTTATAAACTTGGTAAAGATGTAACTGCAGCTGCTGATAAAGCATTAAATTTTAAAGATGCTGATGATATTCTTGTTGTAACTACAGCAGGTGTAGCTAAATTAAATGGTAAAAGCAGTGAAGAAGCTATTGAAGGGATTCTTAATTATGGAAACATAATAGATTATACCGATATTTTAATGTTACGCCAATCTGCCTTAGATCCTATTGATTTTGCATTTATTATTAAAAAAGGAAATCAATTAAAAGCAGTTATTTTTGAAAATGGTTCCACAAAACAATCATATTTAGGAACTATTTCTGAAAATATGACTAGGAAAGAATGGAATAATTATTATAATGCTATTAAAGGAGTTAACGCTTGGTCTTTTGCAAGTTTAGCTAATGGCTGGGTTGCTGGAGTATCAAGAGAAGTACTTCAAGAAGGTGCATTCCATGGACACATATGTGAAGGTACTTTAGGAGGATATAGTATTGTACAAGCTTTATTAAAATACTATCCCCCTGTTAAAGAAACCCAAACTGAAGGAGTAGGTTCTCCTGGGGATGTAACTTCTTATAAAATTCTTGGTGTTCCTGGTGGATCTGATGATGATGCAGCAATCTTCTTTTTAGATGCTACTATTGGTAAAACTGGTTATGTTGGAGTAGATACTACTGCAACTGGTGCAACTGAGAATATGATTGGATTTATCAGATGGTATGCTCGTAATAACACTGGTGATTTAATCATCATGTCCTTAAATTCCACTAATGTTAAAAAAATCTTTACTAAAGAAATTGGCATTAATCCTGATGATGGAAGCTTAGAAGAGTTGAAATACTGTTCTTGGTGGATTAATAAAATCAATAATGACCCAGGATGCTTAGTTGACTTTTTATATGAGTTTACTGCTTTAAATGCTGATCAATATTATTATTTAATGGGGACAAGTACTGATGTAAATGTTGCAGAACACTCTGTTCAAGCAATTGATGCACATGGTTTAGATATGGAATATATCTTGTCTTTAAACCTTCCAAAGGCTACAAGATCTAATATTGAAACTATAAAAGCTACACTAACTGATGATCAAATGAAACAAATTGGTATAAATGCTGCTAATATTGGCAAAAGTTTATTTAAAGAAGAGCTAGGCATTGATATTGATAGAGATGCTGTTGACTTTGCAGTATTTACATCTGCTGGTTATGTATATTTAGATGGCCAAGAAACTGTTAAAGTTCGTGATGGTCTTTATGAATCTTTAGGTACTAGTTTATACAGTAAAAATATGTTACAATACCATCAAGCTCTTTGGAAACCCTTATGGTTTGCATTTATTTTACGTCATCCTGATACTAAAGAAGTTCATGCAGCTTATTTAAGATATAATTCTGATGGTACTTTCTTTATAGGTGATCTTGAAGGGGATAAAGTAATAGATATTGGTATCAATACTTTAAATGATTCTGCAAAATTAAGAAAAATTGAAAAAACTTTTGCACCTGATGGAAATTGGTTTAGTGTACAAACCATTGCAAATGCATGGAGATCTCATCCAGTATTTGAACAAATATTGTCTTTCTTATATCATAACCATGTATGTCCAGGTGTACAACCAGGATTCTTTATAACTGATCATATTGAAAGTAATTATCCATTAGGTGAAAATGAATCATATACTTATATTGCTTCTACTACTTTCTGTAAAGATGACAGTATGACTTATTTATTAGGTATTTCTCCAGGTATGGGCACTTTTCTCGTTAAAAAATTACCTAAAAATGAAACTGTTTCTGAATATGTTGATGGTGGAACATATCAAGGTGTTCTTGTTGTATGGGATGATAATCTTAAAGTAGGTAAAGCTACTATTTTGAGTTTCAAATGGGGAAATATTGATACAAGTATGTATGGTACTTCTGAAGCAAAACGTGCTACTCAAATTGAAGCTTATATTGATTTATATAATGGTGTAAATAATCCTAATATTAAAGCAAGTCCTGTTGTTTCTACTGATTGTGAAAAATGGATTACTGAAGAACAATTTAATATGTTAAAGACAGGGGTTGGTGATGAAAATGTAATTAGATACATTCAAGGTCTTGATAATGTAACTAAAGAAGATTTATTAAAAGCTATGGAAAACAACACTAATATTGAAAATAGTTCTAATAGTGATTCTAAGAGCAAGGGTACTAGTACTAATAACAATTCCAATTTTAATAGTAATTCTAATACCAACTCTAATAGTAATTCCAATAGTAATTCTAATACCAACTCTAATAGTAATTCCAATAGTAATTCTAATACCAATTCTAATAGTAATTCTAATGGTGTTGTATCTACTCCAAGTCATAAACCTTCTCATTATACAAGTGTAGGAACTTTTGGAGCTGTAGCTACTGCTTCTCCTAATGAAGATGGCTTATCTGAAGATACAAATCCAGACAATCCTAGTGATGCAAGTTCTTATGAAGTTTCTAAAACTTCAGCTACTAAGTCTGCTGATTCTAATGCTTTAATATATGCTATTATTGGTGTTTTAGCAATTGGTATTTTACTTGGATTAGGTTACATCAGACGTAAATAAGAAAAATAAGGTTTTATAAGATAAATAACTCATTTTGAGTTATTATCTTTTTAATTTTTTACTTATGCTTTTTAAGGGAATTAATTTAATTTTAAGTTTTTAAAAGTAATTTACACTTTGTTGAAATCTTTTTTCACTTGAAATTGCAGATCGAATAAAATTTTTAAATTACTCTAAATTGGATATAAAGCTTTTAAAATGCTTTAAGTTTAGTTACACTTGAAATAATACTTAAAGGATAAAAATAAGAAATAAAAAAACTAAATTCAAATGTTTAATCTAAAAATCCATAGATCAATTTAATTAGTTAGAAAATAAGGATTTCAACAAAACCTAATATTATTTTTTGCTTAACATCGTTATAGTAATACTTTTTTAATTTTTTTAAAAGTATTTTTCCTTTCTTAATTCTTGTTTTTTTTTAATTTTTTTTCTTTTTTGTCTTATTATTTTAGTTAACTATCTTATTTTTCAAAAATAATCTCCTTTTCTCGATATTAATTTTTTTTATTACTAATTTCTAATTTATTTATTATTTTTTAATAAGTTTTTTATTACTTTTTATACTTTTTTATCGATTTTAGTAATAAATAGCTTTATATAAGTATTACTATAAATTTGTTTTAGATATTCATTTTTTTAAACTTAATGGATTGTTAATTAAATGGAATATCATTAAAATTTTTGAGGAGGTAAAAATATTAAAAAACAGATGATTTTACTTATAACTCTTGTTACATTTCTAATGCTTGTTATAGGTGGAGTTTCTGCGGAAAATGTCGATGTTATGGATACTTCTAGTTTAAATGAAGTTTCTCTAGCTAATGTTAATGAAATTTCTGACACTGGAAGTACTGATATTCAATCTTATTCTTCTGATGATGGAAATGGACTTGCTGTATCTGATTCTGTTGAAGATATTGATGAAGATAAAGGGGATATATCTGATTCAAAAAATACTCTCAAAGAATCTGGTTCTGAAGATTCAAGATCTATTGATGTAAAAGTAAATTATGAATATTCAGCAGATGCTAATAAAATCAGTCCTGATTTTTATATAGTTTCTGCAGATGGAAAGTATCTTAACTTTACTAAAAAATTTGACTTTAATTCAAAAAAATGGACTTTAAACTTAGAAGGTACCTTAGAGGGGGATTGTAATATAACTACCATGTCTGCAGGTTATATTACTCAATCTAAAATAGTTAGTGGTGCTAGTTTAAGTGATTTAGTTTTATTTGATTTAAAAGCTACTGAAGCTTATAAATTAGGGCGGGCTGTTTCTACATCTGCTGATAAAATTTTAGACTTTGCTAGTGCAGATGATATACTTGTAGTAACTACTGCCGGTGTTGCAAAGTTAAATGGAAAAACTAGTGAAGATGGAATGGAAGCTATTTTAAATTATGATAATTCAATAGCTTACACTAATGTATTAATGTTACGTCAAAGTGCAGTTGATCCTATAGATTTTGCATTCATTATTAAAAAAGGAAATCAATTAAAAGCTGTTGTATTCCAAAATGCTTCTACAAGTCCTGTTTATAAAGGAACTATTTCTGAAAACATGACTAAAAAAGAATGGAATACTTATTATAATGCTGTATTTGGAGAAAATGCTTGGGCTTTCGCAAGTTTAGCTAATGGTTGGGCTGCTGGTATCTCAAGAGAGATACTTCAAGAAGCTGCTTTCCATGGCCACATATGTGAGGGTACTTTAGGTGGATATAGTATTATCCAAGCATTATTAAAATACTATCCTCCAGAACAAGAAACTAATCCTGGTGGAATAGGTTCTCCTGCAGATATAACTGCTTATAAAGTCCTTGGTGTTCCTGGAGGATCTGATGATGATGCAGCTCTATTCTTCTTAGATGATACTATTGGTAAAACTGGATATGTAGGTATGAATACTACCAATACCGGAGCTACTGAAAATATGCTTGGTTTCATTAAATGGAATAGTCAAACTAAATCTGGTGATTTAATTATTATGACATTTAATTCATCAGATGTTAAAAAACTTTTCACTAAAGAAACCGGCATTAATCCTGATGCTGGAAGTTTAGAAGAGTTAAAATACAATTCCTGGTGGATTAAGCAAATTAATACTAATCCTGAAAAATTAGTTAATTTCTTATATGAATTCACTGGATTAAACCAAGAACAATACAATTATTTAATGGGAACTACTGATAACGTTACCTACGATGGAGAACCATTTGATTATGGTATGGATGGTCATGGTTTAGATTTAAACTACATTTTATCTTTAAATCTCCCTCAAGCTACAAGAGCTAATGTTGATAATAATCTAGGTCATTTATCTGATGCTCAATTAAAACAAATTGGTATTGACGCTGCTGATCAAGCTAAACTAATCTTCATGGAAGAATTAGGTGTTGATATTGATAGAGATGATGTAGATTTCTTAGCTTTAACAGATGCAAGTTATGCTTTCTTAAATGGTCAAGAAACAGTTGTTGTTCTTGATGGTCTTAACGAAGCTTTAGGAGCTACTTTATATAGTCAAACTTTGTTAAACCTTCACCAAGCAGTATGGAAACCATTATGGTTTGCATTTGCTCTACGTTACCCTGACTCTAACTTAGTTAATATGGTCTATTTAAGATATAATTCTGCTACTAACGACTTCTTTGTAGGTGAACTTGAGGGTAATAGGGTAGTGGATATTGGATTCAATACATTAAATGATTCAGCTAAATTAAAAAAGATTACACAAACATTTGTACCTGATGGAAACTGGTTTAATATTCAAAGTATTATTAATGCATGGAATGAACATCCATTATTTGATCAAATGTCTACATTCTTATACCATGCTCATGTATGTCCAGGTGTACAACCGGGCTTCTTCATAACTGATTATATTCAAAATGAATATCCATTAGGGGAAAATGAATCTTATACTTATATAGCTTCTAGTATCTATTGTAAAGATGACAGTCTAACCTATTTATTAGATTTATCTCCAGGTTTAGGTAATTACTATGTTCAAAAATTACCAAAAAATGAGACTGCTTCTGAATATATAGATGATGGAACTCAAGAAGGTATAATCATTGTATGGGATGACAATCTTAAAGTAGGTAGAGCAGCTATTGTAAGTTTCAAATGGGCAACTATTGACACTAGTATGTATGGTACTTCTGAAGGAAAGCGTGCAGCTCAAATTAAAGCTTATATTGATATGTATGCAAATAATGAAAATCCTAATATTAAAGCACTTCCAGTTGTATCAACTGACTGTGAAAAATGGATTACCGAAGAACAATTTAAGATGCTAAAACAGGGTGCTGGTGATGATTTTAATGTTATCACTTACTTAAAAAGCCTTGATAATCTAACTAAAGAAGATTTATTAAAAGCTATGGAAAATAACACTAATAGCAATTCTAATGCTAATAGTAATTCTAACAGTAATAGCAATTCTAACGATAATGCTCATACTAACAGTAATTCTAACAGTAATAGCAATTCTAACGATAATGCTAATACTAACAGTAATTCTAATAGCAATAGTAATATTAATACTAATACTAATCCAGAATCTAATAGTGCAATTTCTAATCAAAGTCATAAATCTTTATCTAGTAGCATTGGAACTTCTGGAGATATAGCTTCTTCTGCTCCTAGTGTAGATACTGCATATGAAGATGGAGATACAAATCCAAGTGATGCAAGTTCTTACGAAGTATCTAAGTCTCCTGTTACTAAATCTGCTGATTTCAATGCTTTAGCATATGCTCTTATTGGTGTTTTAGCAATTGGTATCTTACTTGGATTAGGTTACGTCAGACATAAATAAGAAAAATAAGATTTTATAAGATAAATAACTCATTTTTGAGTTATTATCTTTTTAATTTTTTACTTATACTTTTTAAGGGACTTATAATTTTTAAGGAACTTATAATTTTTAAGGAAATTAAATTAATTTTAAGTTTTTAAAAGTAATTTAGTTTAAAGGGAATTTGATAGCTTTCAAAGTTTTTAAGGAGGTTAATTAATTAGATTTAATTAAATAATGCTTTTAATTGAATGTAATTAATTAAACTTTATAATTATTGTGGTGATTTTTTGAATAAATATAAATTTTTAGCCTTATTAATTTCTGTAATTTTTATTTTTTCAGTTGTTTCAACTGCTATTTCAGCACATCCGGGGCATGGTGGTGAATATGCAGAAGAAGTAACACCTGGTGATGTAAATTCCAATTCTCATGCTTCTAGTTCTGAGGGTTCTAGTTCTCATGCTTCTAGTTCTGGTTCTTCCTCTTCTGGCGGTTCTGGTTCTGGCGGTTCTTCTTCTCATGCTTCTAGTTCTGGTTCTTCCTCTTCTGGCGGTTCTAGTTCTGGGGGTTCTGGTTCTCATGCTTCTAGTTCTGGTGGTTCTAGTTCTGGGGGTTCTGGTTCTCATGCTTCTAGTTCTGGTGGTTCTTCTTCTGGTGGCTCTAGTAGTTCTACCAATTCTAAATCTTCTGGTGGTTCTAGTTCCAATATTCCATCTGATTCTTTAGGAGATAATTCTCAAATTGAACAAAATTCATCTGAAGAAGAAATGAATGAGTCTAATGCTAATTCAACTGAATTTAATGAAGTTATTGAAGATACAAATAAAGAAAATGATTTATTTACATTAACTAACATAACTTTATTGATTTGTATGTTATTATGCGGATTCTTTGGAGTAATTATCATATCAAAATTATTTTCTAAATAATGGTGGATTTTATGCATATTCCTGATGGTCTTATTCCAATGGATCAAGCTATAATATACTGGATTATTACACTTATTGTTTTAGCAATTTTCTTTATGAGAATTTCAAAAAAGGTTAATATGGAGGAAAGATTAGTCTTAACTGCTGTTTTAACTGCAGCTACAGCTGTAACAACTGCTGTTTCTATCCCTTCTCCCTTTGGAATACCTATGCATTTCTTTCTGATTCCTTTAGTTGTTATTATTTTAGGTCCTTTAAGTGGAACATTAGTTTGTTTTTTAGCTTTACTTAGCCAAGCTATTTTTTTAGGTATGGGGGGAATAACAACTTTAGGGGCAAATGTTTTAGTTATTGGAGTTTTTTTAAGTTTAGCAAGTTCAGTGGTATATGATTTATTTAAAAATATTAATGGAAGAGTTGCAATATTTATTGCTACTTTATTCGGTATTTTAACAGCTACTGTTGTTCAAATAGTTATTTTATTATTAACTCAAACTACAAGTTTAGAGCTTCTTTTAGCTAGTTTATTACCTTTTTATTTAGTTGTAGCATTTATTGAAGCTTTTATTAATGTTATTATTTTAGAATTAATATTTAATATTCGTCCAGATATTGCAGATATAGAAAAGATTTGATTTATGATTCTTTAATTTATTTGTTTAATTAATTTTTAT
Source organism: Methanobrevibacter olleyae (assembly GCF_900114585.1). Lineage (NCBI taxonomy): Archaea > Methanobacteriati > Methanobacteriota > Methanobacteria > Methanobacteriales > Methanobacteriaceae > Methanobrevibacter > Methanobrevibacter olleyae. The sequence continues at coordinate 17,446 of NZ_FOTL01000022.1, forward strand.
GTTTAAGGAGGTTTTAATTTTGAAAAAAATAATTTATTGTATTTTAATCATATTCATTTTTCTTTTAACATTGTCTTCTGTTAGTGCACATGGTGCTGATATTACTGATGATACAATGATAATAGCAAATGAGTCTAATGGTGTTTTAGCAAAAAGTGTTGTAGATGATTTAGGTCTTAACATAACAGTTTATAAGTTTAAATCTGATGGAGATGTTGAACATCAATTAGAACATGCTTTATCTAATCCTAATAAAAGGATTTTAGCTATTGCATATCAAGATACTGTTGAAAATTATTTAAATAATCATTCTGAATTAAAAAACAGAGTTTTAATTTCTAATGATGATAGTAGTTCTCTTAGTGATTCAGCAAAGAAATTAGTTGAAATTGATATAGACTCAACTGATAGCAGTACTAACTTTATTACTCCATTGATCGTTGGTTTAGTTATTGGTTTATTAGTTGGAGTAGTTGTTGGCTTTGTGATTTTAAAAAATAAAAAATAATTCTTAATTTCATATCATATTATTTTAATAAGTAATTGTGGTGATATTATGGCATTTAGTTTATTATGGTCTTTAGGACTTATAATTTCTATAGTGATTTTTGCTATTGCCTTCGGTTTAATTCTTAGTTTGAATAATTTCTCTGAGAAAGATTTGGCAAAATTTTCTATTATTTCATTTATAAGTACCTTTATACTAATCTATTTTATTAATTTATTTAAGATTCAATTGAATTTAGCTATTGGGCATTATAATTATCTATTATTGTTTTTAATAGCATTTTTATTGATTTTAAGTGGATATTTAATTAATAAAGATAAAGATATTAAGAAAAGTTTCAAATCAATTTTAATCTTATCTTTTATTTGTTTTATTATAATGGCATTTATGTGTATTATATCTAAACAAGCATTATTTGGTTTAAATTCTTTAGAAATAAGTTTATTAACTTCAATTTCATTTCTTTCACTATTGATTATATTGTGTTTTGTTTTTAAAAAGATTAATTTGAATATTTCATATAAAGAATTTGGGAGTTTATACTATATTTTAGGAATCTATTCTTTGATAGTTTCATTATTTATACCAAATATAATATCTTTAGATTTAGATAAAATAAGTCCAATTAATATAGTTTCTATTGAATCTATACTTTTAACCATTATATTATTAGTAATAGTGATAGTTTTAGGTTTGTTTTATTATAAAAAGAATTCTATCTTTAGATAATTTTATAAAAAGAATTCTATCTTTAGATAATTTATTATTATTGTGATTAAATGAAATGTTTTTAAATTTATTAAATTTTTGTGGTGATTTATGTGGTAAGTATACCTGGAAGTGAGTTATTAACTGCAGCTTTAAATGTAGTTTCTCAAAGTTTACAGATTCCTGTAATAATTTTCTTACTTATATTTGCAGTTTTTGCAGTTTTTGCTTTTGGAGGTCTTATTTCAGATTATAATAATCGGAAAAAGTTAACTAGGGATTATAAAGAAAACTTAGTCTATTCTTTAGTTAATGCAAGTTCTGTTGATGAACTTAAAAAAATTGTTAATAAATCTGAGATTTTTGAAAGTCAAAAAGATGTCTTATTGAAAATTATTAATGCTCATTCTTTCTCTTCAGACTCTCGTGATGCATGGGCTTTAAATTTAATTGAGGAAGAAGAAGTTTCTATGGCAAAGTCCCTTGAAAAAATTGATATCTTAACTCGTATTGGCCCAACTCTTGGTTTAATGGGTACTTTAATACCTATGGGGCCTGGTCTTGCTGCTTTAGGTAGTGGAGATGTTTCTACTTTAGCAAGTGCAATTATCATTGCTTTTGATACTACAGTTGTAGGTATTGGTTCTGGTGCAGTAGCTTATGTTATTTCAAAAGTTAGGCGTAGATGGTACGAAGAGTATTCTTCTAATCTCCAGTTATTAGTCAATGCTGTTTTGGAGAATTTAAAGAACTAATTAAATTTAAACAGTTTTAAATTAAAAAAAATTTTCTTATTTCTTTAAAATCTCAAATTAAGTTTAACTTAAGGTGATTTCATGATTAAACGTAGAGAAGGAAAGTTTCTAAATCAAGGTGAAGAGGATCCAATGGCTGGAACTTCTAATTTAGTTGATGCAATGTTAGTTATTGCAGTTGGATTATTAGTTTTTTTGGTTATTTCATGGAATATGCAAAGCATTATTTTTAATGAAAACATGGATGAACAACAAAAACAGAAAGTTAAAGATGCATTAAAAGAAATTTCTCAAATTGATCAAGGTAAAGAGCTAGAAGATACTCCTGATTTAAGTAAATCTTCAGGTAGTGGATACACAGAGATGGGGAAAGTTTATAAAGATTCTTCGACAGGAAAATTAATCATGGTTGAAGGTTAATTCAAGCTTTTTAGCCTTCGGCTAAAAACCTTGACCAAAATTCTTTTAAATTTTAGGTGAGTTGCTCTTTTTCTATTTTTAATTTTTTTAACTTTATTGCTATTTAGCTATTTGCTATTTTGCTCTGATTTTTATTCGGCATCTTCATCCATAGTTTCAAGTAAAAAACTTACAGGACGAAAACCATCATTACAAGATATCATAGCTGATTTTTTATTTTTCATCCATCCATCATAAAAATCTTCAGCACCATTTGCTAAAGCCATAACAAATGGAGATAGATTTTCCCAGGCACTACTACATAAATTTTTAGGTTTTTCCCATCCGTTAGCTATAAAAACATCTCCAAGCTCTACATCACACTCATGTTCCAATGGATTTTCATACTTTTCAATCAAATCATCATGTCTAACTTTTTTCATAACTGTAATTTTTACTTTCTTCATCTTCCCACCTATATCTATCTTCTGAATTTTTTCTTAAATTAAATTTTAATATCTCTTTATTTTTCATTATTAATAAGTTTTTTATTAAAAAAATTTCTAAATACTGAAATAAATTTAAACACTAAAATAAATTTAAAATAAAATATATAAAGCTATTGTATTGGCTTTATAATCCAATTCTAGAATAAAATCTTTTGAAATAAATTGATAATTATTTAAAAAATTAGTTTTTCTTTAAATAGATTTTTAGTAAAACAAATGGTGAATTTATTATCTAAATAATTGTTTTTCTTAAAAATACTGTTTATTTGGAGCTTATTTTTTATTATTTTTGTTCACTATTTTATCATTCTATTATATCTTTTTTTATTAATTGATAAAAAATTTTTTCTATTATATAAATGTTTTTATTTGCTTTTAACCTCAAACTATATAATAAGTAAATACTATAAATATATATGTGATATTATGGTAGTTAAAATTGGTATAATAAAAAGTGGTAATATTGGTACCTCACCAGTATTAGATTTATTATTAGATGAAAGAGCAGACAGACCAAACATCGATGTAAGAGTATTTGGATCTGGAGCAAAAATGAACCCTGAACAAGTTGAAGATGTTGTACCTAAAGTAGATCAATTCGACCCAGATTTCTGTATTTTCATTAGCCCAAACCCAGGAGCACCTGGTCCAGATAAAGCAAGAGAATTATTATCTGAAAAAGATTGCCCTGCTATTATAATTGGTGATGCACCTGGTAAAGGTAAAAAGGATGAAATGGATGAACAAGGTTTAGGTTACATCATTGTAATGTCCGACCCAATGATTGGTGCAAAAAGAGAATGGTTAGACCCTACTGAAATGGCTATCTTTAATGCGGACATCTTAAAAGTATTAGCAGAAACTGGCGCTTTAAGATTAATACAAAAAACCATTGATGGTATAATTGAAGCTGCTGACGAAGGTAAAGAAATTGAATTACCTAAACTCATAATTACTGCTGAAAAAGCTGTAGATGCTGCTGAATTCCAAAATCCATATGCAAAAGCAAAAGCTATTGCTGCTTACGAAATGGCTGGTGCTGTAGCTAACTTAGACATGAAAGGTTGTTTCATGACCAAAGGTTACGAAAACTTCATCCCATTAGTTGCTGCTGCTCACGAAATGGCTGCATATGCTGCTAAATTAGCACAAGAAGCAAGAGAAATTGAAAAATCTAATGACACTGTTTTAAGAACCCCTCACATGAAAGAAGGTAACATTGGTTGCAAATTTGATTTAATCAGCAAACCAGAATAAGTGTATTAGAATTAAGTAGCTTTCAGCTACTTATTTTTCTTTTTTCTTTTTTAAAACTAATTCAAATCAATTCAAATAAATCAAATCTCAAATCAAAATTAAAACTTACTTTTTTCTATTTTTTATTTAATCTAATTTTTAAAACTTTTTATCTGAAAGTTTAATTCGTTAAAATACAAACAATTATACTTTTGCTAAAATGTATTATAAATAAAATTTTTAAAATGTTTAATAGCTAAAAATAGTGGGATTTAAAAATTTAAAAAATAAAAATTAAAAAAAGGGCTTTGATTAAATTTTTTTAAAAGCTTATAAAACACCTTTAGTACTAGGTATCTCGTCATGTTCTATTTTACAAGCATCATATATGGATTTAGCAAATGCTTTAAAAACAGCCTCTGCTTTATGGTGATCATTGTAACCTTCACAAGTTCCATAGATATTAATCTTAGCACTTGATGCAAATGATTCAAAAAAGTGAACAACAATATCAGAACTTAAATCGCCGATTTTATCATTTCTAAAATCTAAGCTCATATTACAGTAGCTACGACCACTAATATCTATAGCTAGAACTGCAACTGAATCATCCATAGGGACAATCGCATGACCCATTCTCATGATTCCTTTCTTATCACCAATAGCCTCTAAGAAAGCTTCGCCTAATAATATACCTACATCTTCTACAGTGTGGTGATCGTCTATTTCAATATCACCAATTGCTTTAATGTTTAAATCAATAAAACTGTGGCGAGAAAAAGATTCTAGCATATGGTTAAAGAAATTAACTCCAGTGTCAATTTCATATTTTCCAGTTCCATCGATATCTAATTCTATTTCAATATCTGTTTCAGATGTTTTTCTTGAAACTTTTGCTATTCTAGTCATTGAATCACTCACTTTATTAAGCTTAATTAGAAAATATTATAAAATTTTAAAACATGATTTAATTAAAACAACGATTAATTATTTATTCATCTGGCGCATTTCTTATAATTTTAATCGCATCAGGGCCGCATTTCATTGCACATAATGTACAAACATGACAATAATCTAAGTTTGATACATGTGCAACATCATCAATTGTCCAAATATAACCACCTTTAGGACAAATTTCTTTACAATTTCCACATGCAGTACATCTGTCCTCGTCAACTTCTATTTTTAAGATAGTATCACCTATTGAATAAATCTCTAAATAATCTTATTTTATTTTTTTTAGTATAAAAATATAAACTAAATTCTTAATTTGGATTGATCTTTTAAAAAATCTTAATCTCTATTTAAATAGATTAAATTCTTAATCTCTATTTAAATAGATTAAATTATTATTATTATAATTTTAAAGTAGCTATTGATAATGCTTTAAAGCCAATGTAAACTTCTTTTCCTAAACCTAAATCTAAGTCTTTACCTGCAGATAAGGTAATGTCTGAGAAAATGTCAACTCCACCAATATCTATTTTTACACGAATCATCTCATCTTGAAGCCTCATTTCAGTAACTTTACCTTTAAAGATATTTCTAATACTTGAAGTTTGAGGTTCTAGCATTATAAAGATATTATCATAACTAATCAGAGCTAATATTTTATCTCCAACTTCATATTTTTTATTTAAAGGAATAGTCATAGTTAATTTATTCATTTGAATTTTCATAACTCCTTTTTCTCTGTCTACTTCAAGAATCTCTGCTTCAAGTTCATTAGTTTCTCTATGAAGTTCCATAATAGCATTGATTTTTTTACATTCTTTTAAGATTTGTAAACCTTCTTCGGTAAGAGTGGTACTACCTCCACCACCACTACCTCCTTTTTTAGTGCTTACAATAGCTATATCTAATGTAGATTCTATTTTATTAATATAGTTTAATGCAGTTCTATAAGAAATTTTAGAACGTTTAGCAGCTTCTGTAATAGATCCACTTTCATTTATATAGATTAATAGATTGAATTTCTTTTCGTCTAATAAAAAAGAATTACCATCAATATTAATTTTATATTCTACACCTGCTTTTACTTCAGTCATTATTATCGTCCCTTTTTTACCTTATTCTTATCACTTTTTAAAAAATAATTACCTATACTGATTTATAATTTATACTTTTTATTAATTAAACTTATTTATTTTTATTTCGTATTTTTTATTTTTAATTTTATAATTTAATAATGGCTTAAAAGGGATATAAATCTATAAAAAATTCTTATATTCATTTTTCCCACGTTATGAATATTTTTTATAATCAATATTTTCTTAAAAAAGTTTAGTTTATTTTCATCGATATGAATTTTAAAAAAGTAAAAGCTTTTAAATCTATTATTCAATGGATTTGAATTAAAAATAGTAAATGTTATAATTAATTAATGATTAAGAACTATATCTATCAATAATATCTAATAATTTATTAACATATTTTCTTATAGGGCCTAATTTAGTAGTAAATCTTCTAAATCCTACTACATCATCATGAGATAAAGTTCTAAGTGCTACAATTGCAATCATATAAACTATTGGACAAATGATTAAACCTATAATTAATCCAATACTATTATTTGGAAGGAAAAATGAAGGTATTGTCATAATTAAGGAAGCTATTGTAACTTTAGTTAAAAATGCATATGGGGCATGGGTTTTTGTTAATCTAAATTGAAGTAAAAACATTGGAATCATCATTAGAAATGAAGCTATTGTAGTTGCTAATGCTCCACCTTCAATTCCATATTTTGGAATTAAATACCAACCGAGACCTAGTGTAATAATACAACCGAATATTAAAAGATACATTGGGATTCTTGGATTTCCAATACCTTGTACAATACTTCCAGATATTGTATAAATAGAGTAAAATGTCATACCAATTACAAGAATTGCAAGTGACATTGCACCATTCATATATGCTGCATTAGTAAAGTATACAAGACCCATAATCTCTTTTGCAAATATAGCTATTCCTACACACATTGGAATAACAAAGAACATTCCATATTTGTAAGATGCATTTACGTATTTTTCAAGTAAAAGTTGGTCTTTTAATGCATAAGCTTCAGATGAAGCTGGTAGTATAGTGGTTGCAAGTGAACTTGATACAATTAATGGAAGTCTTGATATGGGATCTGCTGCTATAAAGTAACCTATAGCAGATGCAGCTAAAAATCCTCCCATGATTAAAGTACAAATGCTGTAAATACCCATTTCAGCAAGTGCAGTTATTGTAATAGGAATTGAGAAGAAAATCAATCTTTTTGCAAGGTTTAACTCTTGATCTAGTGTGAATTTAAAATCAGGATTTGCAGGAGGGATATATTTTCCCATATACCTTTTAAAGATATATACTGCAGATGCTGCAGATGCTGCAAAACCAAGAGCAGAACCTAAAACTGCACCAAAGGTAGATAAACCAAGAATAACAAGTGCAGTTGCAAAGAGAATCATAAAGATTTGTTCAATAGCACGTGTATAAAGGATATATTCCATTTTATATACTCCTTGAAAAGCTCCTCTAAATGCTCCAACAATTACACTAAATGGGGTTATTAAACCAACAGCTTGAAGTGGAAGTAATGCTTCAGGTTTATGATAATAATTTGTAATTATTGGTGCAGCTACAAAAACCATAACTAGCCCAAAGAAAAATCCTAAAAAGACCATTATCTTAAGAGCTGTAAAAACAGTTTGACGAGCTAAATCCTCTTCATCAAGTACATTATATTCAGATACATATTTAGCTATTGCTGGAGGAAGTCCTGCTGCAGATAAAACTTGGAATATTCCTTGGAAAGGGGTTGTTAGGCCAAATATACCATATGCTGCTGGTCCTAAAAGTGATGCCATAAGGAAACGGTATACATATCCTCCTACACGGAAGATAATATTTCCAATAAATATTATTGCACTTCCTTTAGCTACTTTAGAACTTCCACTTGCTTCGCCCATGTTCACACCAATAAATTTAAAAAATATTTAAATTAAATATATCTTTTCACTGAATTATTAAAAAAAGTTTTAAAATTTAATATATTATCCTATATAATATAGATTTATATTATTATATAAGTTTTTAGTTATATATGTTCTGCTAACCACGAACTTGTTTTTAAACAAATCTATTTTAACATTTAAATTCTAGTAAAAATTCTTTAAAATTGTTTATAGTCATATCTAATGTTTTAAGGCCATATTCATCTTTTTTTACTCCTTCTGCACCACCATCTTGTGACCAAAGACATGCACCTAAATTAGCACCAAAAGCTCCTCCACTTAGAGGTATAATCTTATTTAATAAGTAAAAAGTATTAATTTGTTGAATAGCTAATTCTTGGCCTCCTGTACGGTCACCGCCAACAACTATTGAAATACCTACTTTATTTTTAAAAATATCTAAATCTTCCATTATTAAAGCTTGACATCTATCAATTATTGCTTTTAATTGTGCTGAAATACTTCCAAAGTGTATAGGGCTTGCTAAAATAATTCCATCAGATTCTTTAAGTAATGAATAGATTTCATTCATATCATCATCAATTGAACATTTTCCCCTTGTTTCTACACAGTTATCACAGTGAGTACATGGATTTATATTTCTATCTCTTACAGTTATGAATTTTGTTTCAAAGGATTCTTCTTTTTCTAATTCACTTAATGCCTTTTTTAATAAAAATTCACTAGCTCCCTCTCTTGGACTTCCAGATATTCCAATTATTTTCATTTTAATCTCCTCCATTCTCATTACGAATTTTTATTAATTTTTTTATTTTTATTTTTAACTATTTTTTATTTTTTTTATTTTTCTTTAAATAATTTTAAACCCTATTTTTATTTTTTTTATTTTTCTTTAAATAATTTTAAACCCTATTTTTTTATTTTTTGGCTTTCTAGAAATCATTATTTTTATTGAATTTATCTTAATCTGTAGATATTATAATTTGTGTTTTTGAGTTTTGTTTCTGGTTTTCTTGTTCTAATGTATTAACTTTTTTCTTATTTATTTAAATTTTTTAAGATTTTGATGCAGATATTCATAATAATCATTATTGATTTTATTTATTCTTTACTATTAATGTTTACTGCATTTGTTGTTAATCTTGCTATTTCTATTTCAACCTATTTATTATATGTTTCATTTTGTCTATTATGTGATAGCTTGTTGGTTAAAAAATATGGTAAATGGAACTATTTATTGTTTTATTCGATACTGATTGAATGCTCTTGTTTCTTATGAATTAGTCGAGAAAGAAGATAAAAGGACTGTTTACAAGTTTTTAAATAAATCATTGACGAATCAGTCTAAAAAATGTATTATAACTGATTTAGCAGTGGAATATCTGGCTATAATTGATAAAATCAATATCAAATATCATTTTTGCAAGTTTTATACTAAATAAAAAATAAATAGGGATATAAGGAACTTTTTAAAAGAAAATAAAGTCCTTGAAGAAGAATTAGCTTTAATATAATTGTTTAAAGAAGATGTTTTTAAGATTTTAAATAGTAAAACTATTAAAAATTCTGAAAAAATAAAAAATAAGTTTTTTAAGATAATTAAAGAATCATTAGAGCTTATTTTTATTATAGTTTCAGATTCAATTATTTCTGAGTTTAAAAAAATTAAGTGTGGTATTTTGGATAGTAAAATAGAGGATACAATTAATAAAATTGAAAATAGTTTCTTAAAGTCACTTCCAAGAGATATTAAAAATGTTTAAAATCAGAAAAAGGAATTTTAACAAGATATGCATTAAAAATCGAATATTGGAACACACAACTCGAATTTCTTATAAACCCTCAAGTTTGAAAATGCCTTCAATCTTTATATTATTGTTCTTATAAATATATATTTGTAGAATATGAAGCTCATATATGTTATATTTTGAAAGAGATATTTTATGAAATGAAATATTTAATTTTATATTTTCCAAATATAAAAGAAAAGATAAATTAATTTTTTATTAATCATATAATTGTTGTTTTTTTCATTATACCTAAAATATCATTTAGTTTATTATTTATTTTTTAACTTTTTAATATAACCTCTTATCAACAATTACATTATGAAAAGAAAAAAATAAGGTGAGAAAGATCTTAGAAGAATTAATATCATTGTTTATAAATAAATCTGATTTTTTCTTAGAATTAACTATTGAACACTTAGAAATTTCAATAATTTCAATAGCACTTGCTATTATAATTGGTCTTGGTCTTGGTATTACTGTAAGTGAATATCCTAGAAATAAATGGATTTTAACTATTGTTAATCTAATTTACACTATCCCTTCAATTGCATTATTTGGTTTTCTAATTCCAGTAGCTGGTGTTGGTGATACTAATGCAATCATAGCCCTTACAATTTATGGTCTTTTACCAATGGTAAGAAATACCAATACTGGTATTAAAACTATTGATCCAGAAATCATTGAGGCAGCTAAGGGTATGGGTAGTACTGATAGACAGATTTTGTTTAAAATTAAATTACCACTAGCTTTACCCCATATAATGTCTGCTATTCGTAATATGACCGTTATGACTATTGCTCTAACAGGTATTGCATCATTTATTGGAGCAGGTGGTCTAGGTGTAGCTATCTATAGAGGAATTACTACAAATAATATGTCACTTGTATTAGCAGGAAGTGTTTTAATTTCCATACTTGCAGTTGGAGTAGATTTTATTCTATCATTTATTGAAAAAGTAACTGCAGTAGGTCCTTCTAGAAAAAAATTCCTAAATTTCTTTAAAAACAAGAAGGTTATTGCAATTATCATAATCATCATAGTAGCTATTAGTGCATATGAAATTTATGAAGATTATGGTCATGAAACTATAAATGTTGCATCTAAATCCTATACTGAACAATACATACTAGGATATATGCTAGAGGAATTAATTGAACATGATACTAACTACCATGTAGAGTATAGTAGTGGTATCTCTGGAGGATCATTTACGATACAGGGAGGTATGCAGAATGAGGAATTTGACATGTACTCAGAATATACAGGTGTTGGATGGATGAGTGTACTGAACAATGGTGGAGTTTATAATGAATCCATGTTTAACAATTTAAAAGAAGAATTCAAGAATAGATATAATGAAACTTGGCTAGATTCATATGGATTCTATAATAACTATGCAATTGCAGTACCTAATGATCTTGCAGAGGAATATAATCTTAAAAGTATTTCAGATCTATCAGCAATATCTAGTCAATTAAGCTTTGGTGCTGAATCAGATTTCTTTTCAAGGGCAGATGGATATGATAATCTATCAAAAGTTTATGGACTAAAATTCAGGGAAACTATGGATTTAGATGTAAGTCTTAAATATGATGCTGTTGAACAAGGAAAAATTGATGTTGTAGAGGTTTACACTACTGATGGAAGATTATATAACTCAAATCTAACTATACTAGAAGATGACAAACATTTCTTCCCTTCATATTACTGTTGTCCAGTAATTCGTCAAGAAACTCTAGAAGAACATCCAGATTTAATTCCAGTACTTAATAAATTAAGTGGAAAAATCACAGTAGATGAGATGATACACATGAATTATGAAGTAGATGTGGAGAATAAAGATCCTAAGACTGTTGCTCATGAATTCTTACTATCAAAAGGACTAGTCTAGGAAGTGTTAGTATGACTGATAATATAATTGAATTTCATAATATTTGTAAATCATATAATGGTAATGAAGTTATTTCCAATTTAAATCTAAATATTGAAAGGGGAGATTTTCTAACAGTTATTGGTAGTTCTGGCGGTGGTAAAACAACCATGCTTAAGATGATTAATCGTCTTATAAATCCTAGCTCTGGTAAAATTATTATCAATGGAAAAAACATAGAAGATATTGATGCTGTAAATCTAAGACGTAAAATTGGATATTCTATCCAAGGAAACATGCTCTTTCCACATCTTACAGTAGCAGAAAATGTTTACTATGTTCCTGACTTAATTCGTGAAGATGAAAAAAAGGGAAGTGATAATAATATAGAAAGTAAGGAAACTTATATTAAAAATAAACAAGAAAAACTTTCCCATTTAATGAATGAAGTAGGCTTGGATGATTCTTATCTTAAGAGATTTCCACATGAATTATCTGGTGGCCAACAACAAAGAGTTGGTATTGCAAGGGCAATAGCTGCAGAACCTAATTTATTACTTATGGATGAACCATTTGGTGCTATTGATGAAATTACACGTAATCAACTACAAAAACAATTAAAACAAATACATGACAAAGAACAACAAACAATTATCTTTGTAACTCACAATATAAGTGAAGCACTTTTTTTAGGTAAACATGTTCTAGTAATTAATGATGGGAAAATAAATCAATATGGTACACCAGAAGATATTTTAAATAAACCAGCAACTGAATTTGTGGAAAAACTCTGTGAAAGAGCAAAAATACTTAAAAAGGAATTGGATCTTAACTAGATTTAATTCCTACTTAAAATCTCATCTTTTATAAAAAGAGCATTGAATTTAATTCAAATAGTAATTTTAAACTTATTCATTATTAAGTAATATTTATTAATTGTTGTGGGGCTATTTTATTTTTTATGTCATTTTTTTTAAATTTATTTTTCATTTTACATTCAATTAGTTTTTCACATAATTTTTAAAATTATAAAATTTAAATATTATAAAAAATATATATTAAATAAATAAAATTTATTAAATTTTATCAATATTGGTATTTTTTTAATTAGATTTATAATTTAATAATTTATTTTTCAAATATATTAAAAGGTGTCTATATGGATTTCGTAAAAGGTGTTGTTAAAAAATATTTTAGGTCATATAATAGGACTTTAAAGGATGGTACTAAAAAGACCTATAAAACAGAACAGATTCAAGTAACAATACCTAAATCAGATAATATATTTGAGGATAAAGAAGAAGTTATTATTTTATCTTCATCACAAGCTGAAGAAATTGAAGATAGTATAGAGATGCAAAGAGCTTTAGAATTATTTAATACTATGGTTGAAGATGATAACCAACAATTAGAAGATGAATTAAATAAGCTTAAAGAAGAATTAGAAATAAATAATTCTAAGATAGATGATTATAATTCCGGAATAAAAGATTTAAAATTAGAATTAGAAGAATATAATAAGAAAAATCATTTCTTAGAAGATAAATGTTCTGATTTAAAAATGCAAATTGAAGAGGATAAAGCCACTATTGAAAGCTTAGAAAGTAAAATAAAGGATAAAAACTTTATTATTTCTGATTTAAATGATAATTTAAATAAACTAAATGAAAAAATTGATGCAAAAAATAGCAGTTTATTAGGCTCTAATTTTATTGGGGAATCTAATGAAGATGATGTTATCGCTCTAAGCCCGATTCAGTCAATTGCTGATTATGATTATACCCATTACATTGATCTTCAAAGACAATACATTGCTTTATTAAATAAATATGAAAAATCCCAAGAAGATTTGTATAATGAAAAAGTCAAAGTAATTCATTATAAAAATTTGCTTGATAAATTTAAAAACTTTATTTTAAGAATACAATAATTTAACTACTTATTTTACTTATTTTTTTTACTATTGTTATTCTATATTTTCCTAAAGTTTTTTATTTTAAAAAATAGTTTTTCTTATTTATTAAGTTAAATTATTTTATTAAAAGTAGTTTTTCTTATTTTAAGTTAAATTATTTTATTAAAAGTAGTTTTTCTTATTTATTAAGTTAAATTATTATTAAAAATAGTTTTATGGGTTAAAAATTTAAAAAAAGATAGAAGTAAAACTTCTAGATCTCATTTTTATTAAATTATCTCATATGTCCTCTGTAACCTATCTCTTCTTCATCATTCTCAATTTCATCATCAGGATTCGGATTCCATCTTTTTAAATTAGGTAAAAAGTTACAAAGAATTCCTGTTGCTTCTTCTTCACGCAAATCCGGATTTTTTTTAAGCATTCTTTGTGCATATCTGATAATCATTTCATTTACAGTTATATCTGGCTCTGTAAACTCTCCATTTTGGAAACAATCTTTACAATAGTCTTCATTTTGACTACCGTCCTCGTTAGTTCCATAATCATTTCTTCCCATAGGCTTACCACAAGAATTACAAAATGCCATTTTTTCACCATTTTTTACTTTTTAAGTTTAAATTTTATAAAAAACTGATTTTAAGTTTGGATATCTTATAATTTAATATTTAATATTAATTTGATTATTTTTTAGAAAAATCAAAAATTATTTAAAAAAAATAGCTAATTAGAAAAATCTAATTAGCTAATAATGCTTAAATAATTTTAGTCATTTACTGACTTTTTAAATTTGTTCATCATCTTCCATTACTACTCTCATGTGGTTTGGATCTACAGGCATATGAGCTAAGAAGTCTTCTGCAGCTCTTCTTGGGTTGCCAGAACCAATGATGTATCTTCCTGCGATGATGATATCTGCACCTTTTTCAAATGCTTCTTCTGCTTTTTCAGGAGTTACTCCTCCAGCTACAGCAACCTTAGCACCACTAATTTCTTTAATTTCTTTAATGTTACCCCAAGCACTTACATCATCAAGGTTTTTACCTTCTGCTCTAAGTTTACTTTCTAAGTCAACATTTCTGTGAAGAAGAACGATATCTGGCAATAAATCTTTATTGATTTTTGCTAATTTATCAGTAAAGTTATCTACATTCATCATATCGAGGATAGAGTAAATACCTTGTTTTTTAGTTTCGTGAATTGCTTTTTCAATTGATTCAATAGTGCCGAGACCGGAAATTGCTACTGCATCAGCAGTTTCATCTGCAGCCATTTTAACTTCAACTCTTCCAACATCTAAAGTTTTTAAATCTGCAATAATGAATGCACTTGGAGCCAACTCTCTAATTTTACTTACTACGCCAACACCGAATTTTTTAACAAGAGGAGTTCCTGCTTCAAGGAGGATTCTTTCTCTGTTAGGAAGTTGATTAATAATTCTTTCCATAAGTTCTAAGTTATCAAGGTCAAGAGCAACTTGTAAGTAAGGTGGTTCGTAGAGTTTGATAGCTTTGAATCCCATAATTGCATGGGTTCCACGATCTTTTTCATATAATACTTTATCCATATCTGGGTATCCATCTAATGCTCTTTTAATTGCTAATTTAGTTGCAGCATAGTTGTATTGGTAAATTTTTCTGTAATCTTTAGCATCTGGACTAATAAACACACTAGCATTAATTACCCAATCTTCAGCTTTCTCTTTAGGAATAATTCCTTCTTCCACACAATCAGCTACAGCTCTACCTACTGCAGTTTGAGCTGGTCCAAATATTTTACTTGCATCATCCATATCACTAACAGTTACTTTAGGAATAATTATGGTAGCTGGTTTGGTCATTAAGTTAGGTCTAATTACACTAAGTAATGGAGTGTGTCCAACAGATAATTGGCTTAATCCATTAGCAAAAGCATTTCCTACAGGACCATCTTTTTCACCAATAAGTAAATCAACATGTGCTAATTCGTCTCCGTCTCCAATGAGAGCTTCTCCTATAAACATTTCATATCCTCCAATTTAAAGATAAATAAATATAACCATGATTTTTTCAATTTAAATCATTTATTTTAAATTATTTAATTTAGTTTAAATATTAAAATATTATGCTATATATTGGGATATTATTATTTTAAGAATATATTTCATAATATAGTAAGTATTTACACAAATATAATTTATGATTTTATATAATATATAGTTAAGTAATTAATAAAAAGTTAAAAATAGTTCCTTAGAATGAGAATTATAATTTAAATAAAAAGAATAAAAAAATAATAAAAAATAGAAATTTGCGAGTAAATTACCAAATACCTAATAAATGTTGTAGAATTAAACTTAGAATAGTTATTGATATCCAACAAGTTCCACCAATTAATAAGGGTTTTCCTCCAGTTTTAACAATTTTTACAATATCACTATTTAATCCTATAGCAAGCATTGCCATCACAATTAAAAATTTACTTAATTCTTTCATAGGAATAAATAAATTAGAATCTACTCCTAAAGCAACTGCTATTGTTGTTATTATAGATGCTAAAATAAAAAATGCTACAAATGTTGGAAAAGCTCTTTTTAAACTAAATCCTTCACTTTCATTACCCTCATTATCTCTATTATTATCTCCATTATTATTATCTTTTTTACCAATAACATAAGATAAAACAAGTGTTATTGGAATAATAGCTAATGTTCTTGTTAATTTAACTGTTGTGGCCTTATCAAGTGTAGAACTACCAAGTCCCCACATATTATCCCATGTTGCAGCTGCTGCTGTTACAGATGATGTATCATTAATAGCTGTCCCTGAAAAGATACCAAATGCATCTCCATTTAAAGTTGAAAAACCAAGTATTCTACCAAGCATTGGGAAAATAATAGCTGCAACTACATTGAAGAAAAAGATTATTGAAATAGATTGTGCTACTTCTTCATCCTTTGCACCAATTACAGGAGCAGTTGCAGCAATTGCAGAACCTCCGCAAATAGAGGATCCAACACCAATTAAAATTCCTGTATTTCTCTCTAATTTTAGGATTTTCATCATTATATATGCAAGAATAAGAGCTATAAATATTGTACCTATAATAATTGGGAGGGATTGAATTCCTGTTGCAACAATAGCACCTAAATTAAGTCCAAAACCTAAAAATACAACCGCTAATTGAAGAATATACTTAGATGTAAAGTTGATTCCTTCTTCTAGATTTCCCTTATCTCTCCAAAAGATTGCTATAATCATTCCAAGTATGATTGCAATGATAGGTCCCCCTATTATTGGGAACAAATTACCTAATAAAAATGAAGGAATTGCAATTATAGAACAAATTATTAATCCATATAAAGTATTTTTACTTAAATTTAGCATAAAATCAGCTTGTTTAGATTTTTTAAAAGATATAAAAAATAAATTATTTTTAAGACTATTTTTTTAAGAATTTCTAAAAAGTATATAAATAATATTATAATTTTTAAGAATTTTAAAGGGATTAGTAAAAATAATATTTTAAAAAAAGAGTTTAATAAGTTGAATTTAATCAACTTATTTTTATAATTAATCTTATTTTCATTTAATAGATTTATTTTTATTAATTAAAATTATTTTAAATTTAATTATTTAAAATTAATTCTATCTGCAACGTTTCTTGGTAATGGAAGTCTTCTATAAGGCATTCCTTTGGTTTCTTCTTTAACTGCATTAATAAGTTCATCTGCAGTCATATCAACTTTTTCACCAGTTTTTCTTACAGTTACAGAATAATTATTAGTTTCTAATTCCTTATCTCCAATTACAATGATGTAAGGAATCCATTCTTTAGAAGCCTTTCTAATTTTCTTACCTACTCTATCATCACTATTGTCAACATCTACACGAATATCATTAGCTGAAATAGTATCTGCCAATTTATTTGCATAGTCAAGATGTTTTTCACCGATTGGTAAGATTCTAACTTGTGATGGAGATAACCATAAAGGTAATATAGGTGATTTTCCATCTTCTTTTGCAGTATTTTCAAGTAAACTACAAATAACTCTTTCAATACTTCCAGTTGGAGAGCAGTGTAAAACAATAGGGTTTTGAACATCTTCATTTTCATCGATATATTCAATACTAAATCTTTTACCACTTTCAACATCTATCTGTACAGTAGGATTTTCAATAGGTCTTCCTAAGTAGTCAATAGCTGCAAAGTCGATTTTACAAGACCAATAGTGTTTTCTTTCAGGTAAGATTTCTAAAAGTAATGGCTTACCAATTCTTCTAGCAGTTGCTTCCATCCAATCTTTATGTTCTGCATAGAAGTCTTCAGTAGCTCTAAAGATTGCCTCATAGTTCACTTCTAAATCTATTCCAGTTTGTATACACATATCCACTTGTGAGTCAAATTCTTTTAAAGTTTGTTCCATATCAGTACAAATACTGTGCATATCTGGCATAGTAAATGCTCTAAGTCTCTTAAGACCTACAACTTCTCCTCTTTTTTCAAATCTAAAGCTGTAGGTAGATAGTTCATAAACTTTAGCAGGTAAGTTTTTCCAGGTTAAAAATGATTCACCAAGAACTCTAAATGCACCGAAACAACATGCAAATCTAAGCATTAAATCTTTTTTAGTTGCAGTTTTATATTGTCTTTCTCCAAATTTAGCTGCATGTACTCTAATAGCATCATTTGCAAGGTCATAGAAGATTGGAGTTTCAATAGGCATTGCACCTAAATCTACAACAAAGTTATAAACATAATCAGCAAGTAAATCACGTATTAATCTTCCCTTTGGATACCATTTAAGATTTCCAATATCAGATGCAAGTTCATAGTCACATAATTCTTTTTCTCTCATGATTTTAACATGTGGAGGTTCTCCTTCATCAGAAGCTCCTTCACCTAATTCATATGCAACTAATTTTTCTAAATCAGAACTTTTATAATTGTATTCTTTAGGTTCGATTGCTTTTCCATTATCAAAAATTAACCATTTAGATGGTTTTTTCTCTTTTTTCTCTTCCTCTTCTTTATCTGAGCTAATATTTCTTGAAAGTTCAGATAATGGGTGTCCTTTACATGAAATTTCAAATGCTTTATACCAACCGAATGGTACTCTAAATACATCTAACCCTTCTTCTTTAAGTGCATCTTCAGCATCTTTTAATATTTGAACTGCTACTTTTGGTGCACCAAGTGATGAAGATAAGTGAGCATATGGGTATAAAACGATTTTTTCTGCATTAACTTCTTCGTTAGTTTTTTTAACTTCAGCAACTAAGTTACGAGCAATAGCTTCTGGATTTTTTTCATCTTCTTTTTCAATTGATGAGAAAACGACTAAAGCTTCTTCAAAGGCACCATTTTTATATGATTCTTCAATTTCTTCAGCTACTGGAGTTTTGTTTTTTACTTGATATTTTATATAATCAGAGTGAATAAGTAAAACTCTCATATTTTCACCGTTTTTAATTTTAAAAATAATTTATCAGATTAATATAATGAATTTTATATTGTAAAATAAAAAAATAAATTTTTAAATAATTAGATAAGTGTTAGTTTTTACAATATTATAATACAATATAAGTAGTATAATATTTATGATACAATATAATAGTATAATTTTATTTTTTATATTATTTAATTATTGGTAATAATATAAAGATTTTTTAAAATTTTTTCATTTAAAAAAAGTAGGATTTAGATTAATAAATACTAGCCTAAAATCCTAGTCTAAAATCAAATTTATTAGTCTAAAATTAAATTTAAATCAAGATTTTCTCTAGATGCATCTTTAAAAGTAGCTAATAAATTATCATCAAGTGCTGAACTATCTTTTATAATGATTGTTTTATTGTATAATTCACTTAAACAGTCAAACAATGCATCAAGATTTTCACCATAATAATCTGGGAAATCTAGTTTTTCTTTAATATATTCATGAGGATTTTCTTTCATCTCTTTCCCATATAAGACTATTTCATTCATATTATCTATCATTTTTTTTAGCTTTTTCCTAAGTCCTCTATTTTCTAATATTTTATTTGTCATGTTTTTTCCTAGCTATTTTTGATTAAGATTTAGTAATTTATTTAAGAGTTTTAAATCATCTAATTCAAGTTAAATGCTCAAAGCTTGCATAATGATCTCCAGTATAATAAACCTCATAGTCATCAGTAGAATAAACTATTCTTTTAGGGCCTCTACTATCTGCTCCTAAAGTGTCGATATCACATTCTTTATAAGCATGATTTACAGGTAAAATAGATTGACGATTTGAGAAGCTGTCCCCTCCAATACATTTTCCAGGTGCATATTTTTCTACACTTCCGCCATGCCACCCAAGAGATCTTGCCTCACTTTTAGTTATATAATTTGAAGGAAGTTTGTGATATTCCTTAATATAGGTTGCAACTTCTTCTTTAGAGTCATAGGTTCCATCTTCTGTTATATTAAGAGCATTCACATCAAGTGTACTATTATCAAATGATGGTTCATCTCCAATACATCCACTTACTGCAACAACAGAAAGTAAGATGATTAAGATTAATCCAATTATTTTCCAGTTTTTCATTTTTAACCCTTTTATCCTTTTGTTTTTAAAAACATTCCTAATTTTAAAGAATATAATAGTATTAATTTAAAAAATTTTAATTAATTTTATTTTTATTTCTCTTTTAATATAAGTTTATAAATTCTTTTGTCATGTCTGATTTTTATATCTTATTTTTATATTTAACTTAATTTTAAAAAAGCTTCTTAGTTTATTTAATTTTTAACTTAATTTTAAAAAAGCTTCTTAGTTTATTTAATTTTTAACTTTTTTAAAAAAGCTTCTTAATTTATTTAATTTTTCTTAAACTATGGCTCTTTCAAAAACTTTGTTGATGAACTTGATTAAGTTTTCGATTTTCATTCCAAATCAAATCTCCGCGATAAATTCTCTTTAAAACACCACGAATAGTCTTAAAAGTTCTTTTTCTTGATTTAGGCATAGTTTTTTGAAAAGCATTTTCAAGCTTATTAGTTGTTCTCTCAATTTTCTTATCTTTTAAATGATAAATAAAGCTTTTATACCTAGAAACAATAAATTTTCTTATAATTTCATAAATAACATTATGAAATTCATTTTTACGATAAATTAAACCTTGTAATTCTTTTTCAGCTTCATAATAATCATTTAAATCAAAT
>NZ_FOTL01000023.1 GCF_900114585.1 Methanobrevibacter olleyae
TCCCATAACTTGCGTAAATTTTTTTAGATTTTTCACAAGTCGATAAATTTAAATGCTTTAACCAATATAATATATTTAGTGTCTTTATTATCAAATTTAATACTATGTTTCATGTTAATTCACTAAATAAATATATGTTTAACATAGTATTTAAATTTAACGATTGTAAAGGCACTTTTTACGTTAATAACGTTCATAAAATTTGTATTTTTACTATGTAAAATCATAGAGTATTGAAAACATAGAAAATAAGAACAAAAAATGCTCTAATTTTTAGAAAAAATCTAGGACCCTAAATTAAATTATAAAAAAATAATAATCCTAAAAATAGAAAAACAGAAAAAATATAATAAATTAAATTATAAAAAAATAATAATCCTAAAAATAGAAAAATAGAAATTAATAAATGAAAATTTTAGAATATTATTTTTCTGCAAGAGTCCAATAACATCTTTTTGGAGAGACAATAGTTTCATCTTTTTTTAATTCTTTCATAATTTTATCGACTTCTTTCTTTTCTACACCTGAAAGTTCACTTACTTTTTTAGCGTTTAAAGCTTCTTCAGAGTTTTTAAATGCTTCAATTACTTTATCTTTGTTTTCCATAATATCACCAATCTTTTAATTAAATTCAACTCAAATTATTACTATTGATATTAATAATAATAATAATAATAATTTTTTAACTATCTAGAAGAGATTTCATTCAAGGTTTTTGACCAAATGTCAAATCTTCTCTACCAACCTTTTGGATAGATACCAGTATCCATAAAGACCTTATTTGTATCAACCACTAAACCAGAATCTGCATTTATTATCTCTTGAGATGAAAATAATGAAGTACCTGCAGCTACCAATTCTCCTTTTAAAGACTTAATAGCAACAAGGTTGCCTTTTTGAATATCTTTAGATAATTTAGCGATTCCTCCTGCTCCAAGCTTTGCACCATGGCAAATAGCTTCAACAGCTGAATCTTTAATAAAAATCTGTGGAAGATGCGAACTAGCTACTTCCATTGGTTGAATAGCTTTTCTTATATATGATTCATCACCATCTTCAATATAAAAATGATAAGCATCTGTTAAATCATGCAGACTTACAAGATTATCATTTCTCTCATCAAAGGGACCTACTCTGGTTCTTCTAAGCTCCGCCATATGAGCTCCACAGCCTAAAGCTTCACCGATATCATGACAATATGTTCTAACATAGGTTCCTGCTTCACAAGCTATTCTAAATAAAACATCTTTTCCCTCTATTTCATAAATGGTAGAGTAATAAATATTTCTTACCCTTAATTCACGTTTGACAGCTGATTTAACTGGAGGTGTTTGGTATATCCTACCAGTAAATTCATCGAAGATTTGTTTTACTTGATCTTCTCCAATATCTTTGTGTAATGTCATAAGACATACATATTCCTTACCAGCTGGAAGGAGAAGTTGGCTAACTCTTGTAGCATTATCAATGCCAATAGGAAGCACTCCAGTTACTTTAGGATCAAGTGTTCCACCATGTCCAGTTTTATTAGCTCCAACTATTCTTTTAACCCATGAATCAACTTCATGAGAAGTAGGACCAGATGGTTTATCTAAATTGATTATACCTTTAGCTATATGTTCCTCTATAGGTCTTTCATAAGGATTAGATCCATATTCAGAATTAGTTTCTACATTTGATTTAATTAAGTATTCATCCATATTATATCTCCAATAGCTAAAAGTTTATAAAAATAGTTTAATTTTATATTATAAATTAAGATGTTTATTATAAATAAATTTAATTATCAACTATTATCAACTATTAAAATATAAAACAATAAAAAAAAAAAGTGAATTGAATAAAAACTGTAAAATCTTAAAAATAGCAATTGAACAAAGTAAATAAACTAAAACTAATTAAAATTAATTAAAATTGATTAAAATTGATTAAAATTAATTAAAATTAATTAAAATTAATTAAAATTGATTAAAATTAATTAAAATAATTAAATAATTAAATAAAATAAAAAGAAAAAATAATAGAACTCACCATAAGATGAATTCTTAGTTTAATACACAAAAAATGTGCTTTAATTTTAATATATAAAAAGTTAAATGTAAATTAACTTACTATTAGAATTAAATGGAATAATTTAAATTTATTCCATAATAGGTTCTAAATGGTTAATGTTACAACGTCTGTTTTTAACTTCGTCTCCTTTTACTTCTACGAAGTTTTCATCAATAATTGCAACAATTTCACATTCTTTACCTGCTTCTCTTCCAGCAGTTTTAATACATTTTCTACCAACTTCTATAGCTGCCATCATATCACCTTTAATGTTGTTAAAATAATTTCCACAATACTTTCAGGATTGAAACTATCAGTATTTATAATTAAATCATAAATATCCATATTTTTTATATCTATATTATGAATATCCATATATCTTAAAGCTTCACTTTCTTCACGAGCAATAATTTCCTCTTTTGCAAATTCAATTGATTTATCTTCTCTTTCACATACCCTTTTAGCTCTTACTTCTAAAGGAGCGTTAAAGCAAACTCTTAAATTTGCATCAATGAAATATGCAGAAAGCCTTCCTTCAATAATAAGATTTTGAGCTTCTTCCGCAAGTTTAGCTTGTCTATTATCAATCTCTTTATCGATGTCAGTATTATTTTCAGCAAATTTACCAAATTCAACTGGAGACATTCCTCTCTCTGCTGCCATCTCTCTAAAGATAGCTCCTGCTGAGACAAATGGAATATTTAATTTTTCAGATAATACCTTTGCAACAGTTGTAGTACCACTACCTGCTGTCCCACCGATTGTTATTATCATTATTTTCTTGCCTCATTTTTAAAATGCTTACGCGCACATTTTGGACATAAGTTTCCACCAAATGGACGGTTAGGTCTTTTTTGAGATTTAGCTAATTTACCAATCTCATAAGGACGTCCTCTTGGAACACCATGTAATACAGCACCACATTCAGCACATATATGCTTAGATGGTTTTTTCTTTTTATATCTTAAAACATTAACTCCACCAGGAGTTTTTTTATTTGTTCTTTTATATGATCTTGATCTAAATCTATTTGCAGGCATGTTATCACCTAATTTGTTTTTTTAAAAAACATCTACAAACTTTTCTAATATAATAATATATTGAATAAAATATCAAATTGTCTATAAGTTTGTAGATTCGATAAAATATATAATTGATATTAAAATATCTTTAGAATATATTTAAAAACATTTTAAAAAATATCATTAAAAAAGTATCATAAAATTAGAATGAATCATAAAATAAATTAAAATTCATTTAGTTAAATGATTAACACTATTTAATATGATATTTAACTAATATATACTTTACTATTTTCTATACTTTTTCTTGAAAATCTATAATACAATTAAAAATTTTATTTTATTTTCAAGTAGTTAAGATTATAGAAATTAAATTTTAAAATCTTAGCAAATTCTAACAACCCAAATTAAGTAGGCTATCCCACTTAACATGCCAATCATTAAAATCTTACTAAAATTTAGTATTACAGATATCGTACTTTTGGGATTATGATTTTAATTTAAATTTTTAATTGAAACTAGAAAATAATTCAGATAAAATTTCTAAAATATTAGATAAAAGCTATCTGATAATTTAGATAAAAGCTATCTGATAATTTAGATAAAAACTATCCAAAATAATTAGATTGATGAATAAATATAAACTTTATATATATACCTCAACAATTAAATTTTATAAATAGTAGCAACTAAGTATAATTAAATTAATTACACGATTAATTAAATTAATAGCCATTAAAATAAATCCAATTTAATGAAATTCTATTTTAATTAAATAAATTCTAATTCGATTACTAAATTAATAACTAAATAAAAGATATTTTTTATAACTTAAATTAATCTAGAAACCATTTTTGAATCCCATAAATTTCCTAATGATTTGTGACATTCCAAATGTGCAAATAAAGTACCACCATAACCATCCTACACCATATGGAATAGTAGTTATGCTACCACCATAAAACATTTGCCCTAATGAATGGAAAATCGGAGTTAGAGTACAATAATAAACAGCTGGAGGAAATACAACAACAATAGTATGTATTGCAGATTGCCACATCCAAGCAAATATCAATAGGATTGGAATCATAGTAACAATCATTGGTCTAAATGACATTTTCATTATTTCAGATTGATCCTGCATCATATCCATTTGTTTAGCTTGAATTTTAGCCATTTGTTTACTGTCACCACTAGCTTGAGCTTCTCTTAACTCTTTTTGTAAAGCTTTAGATCTAGCTTGCATTTCATTCATTTTATCCTGATCTACTAATAATTTTTGAGCAGTAACTGTTAAAATAGATATAGCCAAAGATATCACAAATACAGTAAGTACTGGATTATTAGGGGTAGGATCCATTTGAACTAATGGATTAAGAACAGCATTCATTGCATCAAACACTGGCTGAAGCCAGGAAATACCTAAAAGAAAACTACCTTGATACGCCATTTCATTCCTCACATAGTTTAATAAATTTTAATAGTAAATTATAGTTTTTTGTTTTTATAAATTTTATAAAAAGTATAATAAACTATTAATTTATAAATTCTTTTACAAATTTATAAATTAATAATTTAAAATCTTTAATATTAATAATTTAAAATCTTTAATATTGATAATTTAAAATATAATGAAATTTAAATAATTAGAAAAATCTAATTATTTAAAATAATTTCAATTAATCACATAATTATTTTAATATCAAATAATTATTTTAATAAATCAACCATTTTTCTAACAGTTGAAGGTAAATGATTATCATGATTAGAGATAATTTTTACTGTTGCTCCAGTTAAAGTAGCATAAGCCATAGCTGCAGCCCTGTTCATTTCTTGATGTAAATGAATATCTTTTGCTTTTTCAGCATCTCTTTGTCTGGTTTCATCATTTAATCTTCTTACCATGATTTCATCAGGATGTGCTTCAACCAAAATAAAAGTATCTGGATTTAATCCTTCTAATACCCATTTAGGAAGTCCTGGTAAGAAACCCGCAGGTGTACTAATAGTACAATGAGTATCTACAATAACATTATCAGATTCAGATTTTTCTTTTATTCTAATACCTGCTTCTTTTTGAATCTCTTTTTGAGTATTAGCAGGTAATTTTCTCAGCTCATCCCTATTTTCAACAAGCCCTTTTTCAAGAGCAATTTCAGTCATAATATCTCCATAGTTTAAATGAAGATAATCTACTTCTTTTAATGCACTATTTAGTAAAGTTGTACTTCCAGATCCTGGAATTCCAGTTAAAACTACCAATTTCATTTAAATCCTCCCACATTAAACATTTAATTATAAATAAGCTAAATTAATTAATAATAATCTCAAAAAATAAAGAAAAATAAGGAAATTAAAGATTAATCATTTCCTAAGAATTTTCTTAACATTGGATGCATTTCCAAAAGAATTAATCATTTCCTAAGAATTTTCTTAACATTGGATGCATTTCCATAAGCTGTTCTTGGGCAATCTCTTCATAAAGTTTATATACAATACCTACAGTAAGTAATACACCAGTACCTCCACCGAGAGCACCAGTTAAATCAGCAATAAATGCCAATATACCTACGAATAAACCTCCTAGAATAGTAAGAGCTGGAATATACTTTTTCATAATCATATAAAGTTGTCTTTTACTACTTCTAAAACCTGGAATTTGTATACCTGAGTTATAAAGTTGTTTAGAAACTTCTTTTGCATTTAATGAACCACTGATTTCTACCCATAACCATGAGAAAAGTACACAACAGCCTAAGAAAACAATCGCATAGAATAAAACTCTTAATGGATTAGTAAATAATACACCTAAACTATTAGGAGTAGTTAGCCATAATGCAATTCCACTAATAGCTCTTCCTCCAGATACTTCACCAAAAATAGGAAAACCAATCTTTTGAAATACACTAGCTAAAAGTGAAACGTTTACAAGAAGTGCACTTGTTAAAATAACTGGCATGTTACTTGCATAAATAAATTTTAAAGGATATTTACCTACAGAACCTCTGATTCTACCGTGTCCTCTTACTTGACCATGAGAAATAGGGATTTCTATTCTCATACATTCACCATATACCGCTATTAAGAATACAATGATAGTAGCAATTAATGGAATTAATATGGAGAAATTAGGAGCTCCACCTATAATAGACTGTATAAATGCAGGAAGAATACCTGAAGCAGTTGTAGATGCTGCAGAAGCTGGTAAGAAATTAAATGTTCCTACTATAATAGTTTGAGCTACACCAGCAGCAATGAATAATCCTACACCACTACCGAATCCCCATTTAGATACTACTTCATCAAGGTAGAGTATTAAAACTGCACCAATAACTAATTGGAGAATCATTATCCCATAGAAAGAAGTGTCAATAGGCACTAAACTTCCAGTAAGTACTAAAACTCCTGCTTCGAATATTGTGATTATAATAGCTAATAATTTTTGAGTACTTTGAAACATAGCTTTATGTTCATGTTTAGATAAGTCTAAATTTAATATTTTTGCACCAACTAAAAGTTGTAAAACAATAGATGCTGTTACAATAGGCCCTATACCTAAAGTAAGAATTGACCCAAAACTACCTGCCATAACAGCTCTTAATTGGGCAAATTGATCAACTGCAGCTGGACTCAAACCATATAACGGAATTTGAGTTAAAAAATAATATAAAACTAAAACAATCGCCGTCCATTTAAGCTTTTCCTTAAAGTCTTGTCTGTGAATAGGAGTCTTGACCTCAGGAAGTAACTTAAATATAGGCTTAAAATTCTCTAAAAACATTTTTTCCCCGTTAATTATTATCTACTAAATTCAAATTAGATTTTAAACTACAATAAATATTCTTTAATAATGAATATTATAAGATATTGATTTAATATCTGAACTTTGAATTCTATTATAAGTTTTTTTTAAAAATTTTCTTATAAAAATCCAAAATATTAAGGATAAATCCAATTAATAATAAAACTAATTTTTGCTATATAATCATTATATATTATATAATATTATAATATTTCAGATTAATAATAAATATAATTTTTATATAATATAAACTATTCGATAAATAATATAAAAATCTACAGATTAACATTAAATTTCAATAAAATTATAAAAATAAAAAACAATGCAAACAAAAAAAAAACAATTACTAAAATAAAATTAAAAATAAAAAACAATGCAATAAAAAATTACTAAAATAAAATTAAAAATTAAATTTTAAAAAATAGAAAAAATAAAAAAACCAGTTAAAGAGCATAATACTCCCAACCAGTGATAAAATTTTGGTCAAGGTTTTTTGGCCGAAGGCCAAAAAAGCTTGGGTTTACAATTCTACAGCTTCTCCGCCAGCTTCTTCAATTTTTTCAATAGCAGATTCAGAGAATGCAGGAGATTTAACAACTAAAGGAATGTCAAGAGAACCAGTTGCTAAAACTTTGTTGTAACCTAATTCAGTTACATCAATAACAATAACATCATCTTCTTTAGTAGCAATTCCTTTTTCTACAAACTCTTCAGCTTTATCATTTAAGAAGTTTAAGTTTACAGGGAAAGATCTGTGGATAGTTTTTTGAGGTCTTTTGAAACCATGTTTACCGAAGTAATTTTTGTTTTCAATAACAGTAGTAGACCAGTGGTGTTTTCCAGCTCCAGCTTTACCTTTACCACCTTTGTTACCAGCTCCTCTTCTTCTTTTAACAGAGCCTCCACCGTTAGATCTAGAACCTCTCATCTTATTAATCTTTTTACCTTTTCTTATCATATTAATCCACCTTAAGCCATTCTTTTTGCAAGATTATTAATATCTTCCCCTCTGTAACCTAAGGATCCACCTTCATTTACAGAATGTCTAATTCCTTTATATCCTTTTCTTGGAGGGTGAAGACGGAATACAGGTTTCATATCAATATCTTGAGCTTTGATTTCGCTGTTAAGTAATGCATTAGCTAATTCTTCAAAACTAGAGTAGTCAGTGTTTTCAGCTAGGTATTCTTCATCAATACGAGCTCCACCAACCAATCTTCCTCTTTTTTCGATGAGTTTAGTGAGAGTTTCAAGGTCAACTTCTCCCCAAGTGATGTAGTCTTTTGCCTTTTGGAGCATGCCTTTATAACTTGGGTTTTCTTCAACTAATACAGCATGACTAATTCTGTTAAGTCTTAACATTTCTAAAGTACTAGCAATGCCTTTAATAACACCAGTAGTACCTCTAATTCTAATTACTAAATACATGATACCACCGTTTATTGGATTACTCCCATATTTTTAAGGTCTTGTTCACTAGCTTTCATCCTACTTGCTTCTTTTAAAGCTTCAAATACAGCATTAGCAAAGTTTACAGTAGTTTGGGTTTGTCCACTTGCTTGAGACCATACATCCTTTACACCAGCAAGAGAGAGAATGGTTTTACCAACATCCCCAATAGCTAAACCTACACCTGCAGGAGCAGGTCTTAAAGTTACATTTACACTACTTGCTTTTCCAGTTACTTTGAAAGGAATAGTGTGTTGTCTTCCACAAACACAGCCCCAATCTCCACAACCTCTTCTTACTTTAATAATGTTATATTTAGCACTATCTACAGCTTTTCTGATAGCAGGACCTACTTCTCTAGCTTTGCCTTGACCTAAACCTACATAACCATTTTTGTTACCTACTGCAACGATTACTCTAAAGTTTACTTTTCTACCAGATTTGTGCATTCTTTGAACTAAATTTACATCCATTACTTCTTCTTCTAAATCAGGAAGCAATGCATCAATAATTTCTAATTCCATTATAGGGAGACCTTTTTCAAAGATTTCATCAATATCAGTGATATTTCCTGCTTTCACTTCTTTACCTAAATTGGTTTTAGGTTCCCAATCATCCATATTAAAGCTCATAATTTAGCCTCGTCAATTTTATTTTTAATTTCTTCAAAGTGTTTAGGTAAATCAGTAGGTTGAAGACCTTTAGCTAAGTATTGAGAGAATTTTTTACTAAGTTCTTCTTCATCTAAGCTTTCTGCATATTCTGCAATGTGTTCACCACTAATTCTGTCTTCAGTAGGAATAATAGATTCACCATATGGAACATTTAAACCAGCATCTGCAGCACCTTTTACAGCAGCAAATACTTTTGCTCCCTTAATAGGAGATTTTAAACCAATATCAGCAATAGCATACTCAATACCTGCTGCAACAGCTTTTTTACCACACAAGTATGCAGTTAAATAAACAGCACTAGTGTTTTTATTTCCTGCTAACCAACCTAATTTGTTTAATTCTTTACTGTGAGCTGATACAACAGTTTCATCACCGTTTTTACCAACATTTATTACTTGAACAATACAATTAGCATTGGAAATTCTTACAACTAATCTGGATTTATCTACATCAACTAATTTCATCCTAGTAGCATAATCAGTTTTACCTTCTCTTCTTCTTCTGAAAGCTACCTTATATTTTGATCCGCTTGCCAAGTCCATTCCTCCTATTTAATTAAATCATGGTCTCTAGCGTAAGTTTTCATGTAAGATTTACTTCTGAAAGCTCCACCTTTAGCCATTTTGTATAATTTACGGTAGGTAGTAGGGTCAATTTCACCTGCATTTCTCATATCTTTTAAATCAGTTCTTAAAGCACGGATAGTTTTCATCCAAACTTGTTTTTTAGGAGTACGAGCGTTTTTAGCTCCTTTAACACTACCTCTTCCTTTACGTTTACCTTTTTTCTTTTGTTCTTTAATCTTTTTAGATCTGTAGCTACTAATACCAGTTTTTGGTCTAGCTTTAATAATATCTTGATTTATAAGTTGTTTAATACCTTCTCTTGTAATAGCTCTAGAAACTTCTTCTACTTTTTCAGGATCTATCCATACACGGTTTACTCCAACTTTAAGTATACTAGCAGCTAATCTTTTTTGTGTAGTAAGATTCATTAATAATCCTCCATTTTAGTTAGCTGATAAACTTGAAATAAAATTTCTTCAAGTTTCCCTTCAATTTTATCAATATAAATTAAATAACTTTTTAATAATTAATTTTAACCCATAATAATGATTTATGCATTTCTACACTAAATCTTAATTATTTTATCAAAGTTTTAATTTAATTGTTTATTTTGCTTGTTAATAAGAAAATGGATTCTTTTTTCCAAACTGATATTTTATTTCATAATATTTTAACAATTTGAGAATCTATAATAAGTTACATAAGTTGTGGTATGAGCTTAAAGACGTATTCAATAATCCCTTTACCAACTTTATATAACACCCCTAATTTTCTTATAAGTAAGCTTTATAAATTATAATATTAACAAATTAAGGAAATGAAAAAACTTCATGTTTAATCATCTATCAATGAAAAATTTGCATTTTTCAACATATATTTTTAAATTTATAAATTAAATTTAAATTAATAAATAAGTATTAACTTAATAAATAATCCTTAAATAAATTTATTTATTTAAAACTTTTATACCTAATTCTGATGCTTTAGATAACATCAATTCTTTTTTACGTTTACCAATAGAAGCACTGATTCTTGCAGCTTCAGTTTCTGCATTAATAGCTTCTAAATCTTTCATGTTAAAAACAAGAACATCTTTGTAACCAGAAGGATGTAATCCTCTAGTAGCTTTAGGAGTACGATAACCAATAGATGGCATTGCAGGTTTTCCTGCTTCGTATCTTCTCATTTTACTAGTTTTTCCTCTAGGACGTCTCCATTTGGTTCCTAATTTTTTATAACGAGCATATTCTTGTCTTTTAAAATCTTTACTCATTTAAATCACCATTATAACTATTCTCTACTAGTTAAATAGATACCATCCTGGAATACTCTAGGATCTTTACCTCTAATTTTAGTAGCCTGTTCTAAATTAGCCATAGTTTGACCAACATCTTCTTTATTAACACCGGTAATAATTACCTCATCACCTTTAACTTGAACTTTAGCGTCTCCAACAATTTTTACAGATCTAGGATGTCTTTCTCCAATAAAGTTTTCGATAGTTACTTTATTAGCTTCTACTTTTACAGTCATTGGAAAGTGAGCAAATACAATTTTCATATGGTAAGTGAAACCATCGGTTACACCAGTAATCATATTGTTAATATGAGCTTTAGTAGTTCCAATCATAGATTTGTCTTTCTTTTTAGGGAAAGCAGTTTCAAGAACAAGAAGATTATCTTCTTTTGTAATAGTTACATTAGAGTAAGTAAATTTTCTAGAAGTTTGACCATTTGGTCCTTTTACAGTAATTTCATCTTCAATTATAACTTCAACGCCTTCAGGGATTTCAATTTCTTCCCTTATAGCTGCAGCTAATACCATATTTAATCACCTAATACATGTAAGCCAGTAAACGTCCGCCGATACCTTTTTCTTTAGCTTCCCTGTGGGTCATAATACCTTCAGGAGTAGTTACGATTAAGATACCGAAGTTCTTTGCTGGTAAATATCTTTTTTCGAATTTCTCAAATTCATCTTTCTTTACAGCATGACGAGGTTTAATTACACCACATTGATTAATATTACCTTCCAATTCTACTTCGAACTTTCCAGCTTTATTGTCATCTATAAATTCAAATTCACCTATATAATTCTCTTTTTGCATAGTGCTTAACACACGTCCAATTAAATTGGATGCTGGAGAAATAGTACAGTGGTCATTTACTTGACGTTCGTTATTTCTAATGTTTGTTAAAGCATCAGCAAGAGGATCCATAAGAGTCATAATAGTCACCTTTTCTAATTATATTTTTTAAATCCTATTTTAGGAGCAATTTCTCTAAAACATTGCCTACACAAGTTGAGTCCGTATCTGCTTACAATAGCAGAATGATCTCCACAACGGCTACATTTTTTTGCTGCTTTTCCGTATTTTCTTGGCAACATAATCACCTTAATAACATATCTTATTTAAATAATTACTATTTAATACCTAATATTTGCAGTTTTAAATTAATATTCTTCATCTTCTGCTATAGTAACATTGAATTTTTCTTCCATAAATTTCATAGTTTCTTCAGGAGTGATTCTGTGTCTTTTTGGAATAGATTTCTTTTGTATTTTTCTTCTTTTAATTCTATAACCTGGTTTTTCAAAGGTAATAGAAAGATTCATACCAAAAATACCAATATCTGGATCATATCTCATTCCTGGAATATCAATATGTTCTCTAATACCAAAAGAAACATTACCTTGTGCATCAAATTGACTAGGTCTTAATTTATTATTAATACCTTCTAAAACCATTTTAATTGCATTTTCAGCTCTTTCTCCACGGAGAGTTACTTTACATGCAATAGGCTGTCTTTTTCTAATACCCCATTCTGGGTTAGTAACTTTAGAAAAGGTTTTTACAGGAGTCTGACCAGTCATATTTTCAATAAGAGTCATAGCTCTAGATAACTTTTCACCAGCTTCACCGACACCAATGTTGATAGTAGCTTTAGAAATAATAACTTTATTCATTGGGTTCATTGGTTAACCTCCAATAAGTCAATAGCTGGTTCATCATTACCTACAACAAATGCATATTCTTTTAATGTTAAGAAAGTATCATTGTTTGCTTTTTCTATAATTACAGTGTTTGGCTTAGAAGATTCATCTACAAATATCTCTTTAATCTTACCAAGCTCACCAGTGTGTTTACCACCAGTTACAAGTACAGCTACACCTTCTTCAAATTTAAAGTTTTCTTTAATTTCTTGTTCAGGTACAGAAATACATACAACATCTTGACCTGCATATAGATCTTCATCAACTAAAACATTTCTACCATCGTGAAGGTTTAGTTGAGTTTTTCCACCTTTAATAGTGGATTTATTTGCGATTTTAGCTAATTTGTAAGTTGCATCTTCTGCTGTTATTGGGTGTAAAGTTAATCTTCCTTTAGTATCTAAAAGAATTCTGTAATTTTCTTCAGTTTTAGGAATAGATAAAATATCCATAAATCCTACTGGAAATTTATAATCTTTTTTAGCTTTTCCATCAATTAAAACATTACCGGTATTAATGATTCTTTTTGCTTCTCTAGAGTTATCAGCAAGACCTAAAATATCTCTAATAATAACAAGTAAAGGTAAAGAATCTTTAATAGCATGTGACCCTGGAGCAGGTTTTACTGTCCAAGTATCTTCTTTTGGATGGATAGGCCAACTTTTAGGTGCTTTATACCTTTTAAGATGCTTTCTAGATCCCATTTTTGCCATCTTATTCCTCCATATTTATTCTTCTTTCATCTTTTAAATCAGCTTCAATAATCATCAAGTTGGATGGATGAATTGGAAGTAATACAGCATTTCCGTCAGGTTTACTTAAAGTAACCCCTTCAACAGTAACTTTGTATTTTTTTGCATCGATAGATTCAACTTTTCCTTCATGACCTTTAAAGTCTCCACGAACAACTTGAACTTTGTCTCCAACTCTTATTGGTAAAGATCTTTTACCAATATCTGCTCTTAAATCTTTGCTTAAATTAGCACTCATAATTTTACGACGAATGTGTAAAGGAGCAGTGTAGAGAGCTTTTCTTTGTTTTCTTGGTTGAATTGACATTTAATCACCATAAACTTAAATTAATATGCTTGCTGCACTACCTACACTAGGCCATTTATCAGCTGCTTCTTTAGCAACAGGTCCTCTAATTTCAGAACCTTTTAATACTCCTTCAGGAGTAATAATTACTGCAGCATTATCTTCAAATTTTACACGAAGACCATCAGCACGTCTGTATTCTTTTTTCTGTCTTACAACAACAGCATTAACTACTTCTCTTCTCATATCAGCAGTTCCTTTTTTAACTGAAGCAACAACTAAGTCACCTACTCCAGCTACATCAAGTCTTCTACGTACACCTTTGAACCCTTTTACAGAAATAATTTGAATTTCACGAGCTCCGGTATTATCTACACATTGAAGTCTAGCACCAATTGGTAAAGCTTTTGTTACACTAGATGTAGTAGGTTTCATTTTAATCATCACCTTTTACTTCAACTAATACAAAATGTTTAGTTTTACTTAATGGCCTACATTCGGCAATTTTTACAGAGTCACCAACTTCAACATCAAGACAGTCAGGTTTGTGAACGTTAATTCTTGATTTTCTTTTTTCATATCTTTCATATTTTCTAATGAATTTGTAGAAACTACGTTCTACAGTAATAGTCCTTTCTGCTTTATTAGTAGTAACAACACCTTCAAGGACTTGTCCTCTAACAGATAAACTACCATGGAAAGGGCAGTTAGGATCATCACATTTAGTTTCTGGTTCCTTAACATTAAGACCAACCATTTTATCACCATTAAATTTTTTTATATCTTTTTTTTATCCTATCTTCAGGACGATTCAACAATATTTTACCATCTATTTCAACAATAGTTCCGTCAGGAACTTTAACTTGAAATACAGAAACATCTTTCTGAATTAATTTCTCTTTAAAAACTAAACTAATATTATTTTGATTAGAACTTAAGTCTCCAATATCTTCATCATCATTGATTTTAGTTTTGATTTGGCTTTTAACTTCAATTAATAAAGTTTTTTTAGTCTCATCAATAACAGTTCCACAAAGCCCTATTAAAGAAGGATTGGAACTATCAACAACTTTAAGTTCTAACCCAATTAATTCATGATAGAATATATTTTTTGAGCTTATCATTCTAAGCCTCAGTATGTGAATAAGATTAAAACTATGAATCTAATGTCTTCTTCTTTTATTATATTTTTTATCAGAATCTCTGATTTCAATAGTGTCAGAAGAGAATCCCATTTCAGATAAAACTTCTTTAACTCTCACTTTATGGTCACCTTGAAGTTCAATTTGACCTTTTTTAGCAGTACCTCCACAGGCACATTTTGCTTTAAGAGTTTTAGTAAGTTCTTTAATATCTATATCATGTTCATCTATACCTTCAACAATAGTCATAAGTTTTCCAAATCTTCTTCTAACTGTAAATACTTTTACAGTTTGAACTTCTCTTGCAATTTCCTCACAAACACAAAGTTCTTCAGGAAGACCACATACATCACAGATTTTTGACATTTAATTCTCCTTCTGTTTTTGGTTCATAATTGTAAGAACGCGAGCAATAGTCCTTTTGAGTTCTCTAATTTTACCAGGATTTTCATTAACACCTGCAGCAGCACTTTTGGAAACATTTTTAGCTAATTCAGCTTTGAGTTCAACTAATTTTTCTTCGATGTCCTCAATTTCCATTTCCCAAATTTCTTTACTTCTTAAAATTGCCATTTTCTCAACTCACTTAAAGATATTATCTATTCTTCAGAATCTTCAGTAGCTGCTTCAAGTTCTTCAAGATCTTCTTCAACTTCCACTACTTCTTCAATTTCTTCTAAGTCTTCAAGATCCTCTTCAATTTCCGCTACTTCTTCAATTTCCTCTTCAACAATTTCTTCTTCAACAGTTTCTTCTACAGGTTCAGCAATAGGAGCAAGAATATCCACTTTATCAGGTAAAACAGCTTCAGGAGGCATAATTCTAACAACAATACCTAAAACACCAGGTTTTAAAGGTGCAGTTGCAAAACCTTCTTCTACAAATTTAGTTGCAGGTTCACCACATTTTTTAATGTATCCTTCAGTAAATTTAGCAACAGCAGATCTTGAACCTCTAATTTTTCCAGATATAGTTACTTCTACACCTTGAGCACCAGCACCCATAATTCTACGGATGGTGGAATATGCTACTCTTCTAAAGTGCATACCTCTTTGAAGCATATTAGCTATTTTAGAAGCCATAATTCTAGCATTTAATTCAGGAACATCTACTTCTTTAACTTCTACTTGAGGGTTATCTAAATCAAAATTATTTTTAAGACTTTGGGTAATTGCTCTAACGGTTTTTCCACCTCTACCAATAACCATACCTGGTCTTTCAGCATAAACAATAACCATAGTTCCTAAAGGAGTGATTTGAATTTCCATTCCTCCATAACCTGCTCTTTCAAGTTCTTTTTCTAAATATTCATCAATTTTGGTTCTTTTGAGACCTTCTGTAACGAAATCTTTTTCTATCATTATTTAAGCCTCCACTAAAACTATTTGAATATGGGTAGTTGGAGTATTGAATGGAGTTACTCTACCAAATGCTCTTGGCCTAGCTCCTCTAATAACCATACCTCTGTGAGAAGAGATATGTTCAATTTTAAGGTTCTCTACATCCATACCTTTGTACTCAGCATTTGCTTCTGCATTTTCAATAACATTTAAAATTGCTTTAGAAGCTTTTACAGGGTATCTTCCAGCAGCCCATCCTTTCATACCTTTTCTATGACCAACATCTCTGTTGTGTCTTTTGAAAGGAACAGCTTTTTTCATTTTGATTACATCATTTAAGTATGTTTTTGCTTTAGCAACATCCATGCCTCTAATTGCACTACAAATTTCAACACAATGTTTTGGAGAAATTTTAAGGGATCTTGCCATAGCACGTGCTGTTTTAGATTCATCAGCATCTTTATTATTATAAGCATATTTATTTTTTGCCATGTTATAATCTCCTTATTTAAGTGGTACAAACATAGATGATCTAGTAGCTCCCATACCTGGGTCACCATGTTGAACTCTTTGTCTAGTTGGTGCAAATTCACCAAAGAAGCAACCTAACATTTCAGGAGTGAAAGTTACTTCAACGAAGTCTCTACCATTATAGATAGCAAAAGTAGTACCTACCATTTCAGGAATAACTACCATATCTCTACAATGAGTTCTAACTACTACTGGTTTTCCACCTTTTTTATCTTGTTTTTGTAATTTTCTCATTTTATCCAACACAGACTGTTGTC
The DNA here is from genome assembly GCF_900114585.1 of Methanobrevibacter olleyae. NCBI lineage: Archaea > Methanobacteriati > Methanobacteriota > Methanobacteria > Methanobacteriales > Methanobacteriaceae > Methanobrevibacter > Methanobrevibacter olleyae. The sequence continues at coordinate 16,868 of NZ_FOTL01000023.1, forward strand.
TTGGTAAGAATCCTCTTTTTAAGGATCTTCTTTGTCTTGCTGGTAAAAGTTCAATAAATTCTTCTAAGGACATTTCTTTTAACTCTTCAATAGTATATCCTCTGTATTTAAATATTTTTCTAGCCAATGACACATCTCCTTAAATTATCTTCTTTTTCCAGTACGTTTAGCTGCAATTGAACCGACTTTTCTTCCAGGTGGTGCATGTCTTGAAATAGTGGTAGGACGACCTGGGTGTTGTCTGTTACCTCCTCCGTGAGGATGGTCAACAGCGTTCATTGCTACTCCTCTAACAGTCATAAATTTCTTACCTTTAGCTTTATAAGCATGCCATCTGACACCTGCTTTGAGGTAAGGCTTCTCTTTTCTTCCTCCACCTGCAACAACACCGATACTTGCACGGCATTTAGGGTTGAAAGATTTTAATTCACCAGATGGTAATTCTACAACAGCTTGACTTGCATCATGAGTAATTAAAGAAGCATAAGTTCCAGAAGATCTTACGAAACGACCACCGTCTCCTGGTCTGTTTTCAATATTATAAATAGGAGTACCTTCAGGGATTTCAGCTAATGGTAAAGTGTTACCAAAGCTGATTGGTGCTGAAATACCACATTCAATATCATCATCAATCTGAATGCTTTCTGGAGCTAAAATATGTCTTTTTTCACCATTTTCGAATTTAACTAAAGCAATAGGAGCAGTTCTTGCAGGGTCATGAATAATGTCTACAACTTTACCTTTTAAACTGCCTTCCTTTTCTAAGTCATCGTATGTTCTGTATTGGATTTTATCTTTAAATCTGTGAGAAGCAACACGATGAGCAGGAGTTCCTCTTCCTCTACGTTGGTGTATTAATCGTTTTCCCATAATCTAACCTCCTTAGAATACTCCCATTTTAACAGCTACATCTTCAGCTTCCCCTTCCTCTACGAGTTTGATATAAGCTAATTTTAAACCTTTTGGAGTGATATGGGTATTTACTCTATCAACTTCTTGGTCATATAACTGTTCAAAAGCCTTTTTAATCTGAGCTTTTGTAGATGTTCTTCTAACAACAAAAGCAAGTTCGTTGTTTTGGTCAATTAAATTCATAGTTTTCTCAGTAACATGAGGTTTAACAATAATCTTGTAAGGATCCATAAATATCCACCTTCTTAACTATACCTAATAAATTCCTAAGAATTTATTGGAATAATCCTCCTAATTTTTCAACAGCGGACTTAGTGAAAATAGTTAACCTACCAGCATGAGTACCAGGTGCTAATAATTCAGCATTTAAGTTTTCAGCAGTTACAACTTCAACACCAGCATGGTTTCTTGCACCTAAACCAATACCTTTATCTTCAGCTACAACAACTAAAGGCCCTTTGCTAGATTTGTATTTACGTCCTCTTGTTTTTCCTCTACCTGCTCTTATATGTTTACTATTTTTAGCTTTAATAATATCATCGTAAACACCTAATGCCTTAAAGATTTCACGAGCTTCACTTGCCTTTTTAACAGCAGCTAATTCATCATCAACGATTAATGGTAACTGATCTAGATTTTCAGTTTTGTGTCCTCTACCTTCAACTAAATCTGCATCAGTAGTTGCTGCAATAGCAGATCTGATTGCAAATTTTCTTTCTTTGTTGTTGATTTTTTCATGATGATTTTTCTCAGCTCTTACAGGATGAGCTTTTCTTCCACCGATAGCTTGTGGTATGAATGCCGCTCTGGAACCACTTTTAATTCTAGGTACCATAGCTACACCTCTACCAGATCCCCAAGATTCAGCAGAAGTTCTTTTACCTGCCATAGGGTCATTACCCCAAGGTTGGATTCTAGCAGATTGAGCAGAAAGAACCGCCCTTTTAATAAGGTCAGGTCTGTATTCTTCATTAAAAATAGCAGGAAGTTCAATTTCTTCTTTTACTTCCCCTTGAATTGAATAAACATTAACTTTCATTTTCTAACCCCTCTATGCACCTTGTTTAGAAGCAGTGCTTATAAATTCAATTTGAGGAGCTGCTTCATCAGCTTTCTTAGGTCTAATAGCTTGTCTAAGAATTACTAATCTTTTAGTAGGACCAGGGACAGAACCTTTAACTAATACATAGTCATTTTTAACTAAACCGTATCTAATAAATCCTCCATCAGGGTTAACTGCATCCACTTCAGATACATCTCCTATTTTCAGGACTTTTTTATTAAATTCAGTTCTTTTGTGGTATCCCATTTGACCTGCTTGTGCAACAGTCCACATAGTTCTCTCAGGAGACCAAGGACCAATGGAACCTACGTGTCTTCCTTTTCCACTTCTCATAGCTTTACCATATTGAATTCTAATATTCCATCTTTTTACAACCCCTTGGACTCCTTTTCCTTTGGTAGTTGCAATAGCATCAACATATTGTCCTTCATTAAAAATATCGCTTGCTCTAACTTCTTTACCTAATAAATCAAGTGCATAATTTAATTTTTCTTCAGCAGAACTTCCACCTAATGCACATTCAAAGATTTCAGGTTTTTTCTTAGGTACACTAGCCATTTTAGGGTTAGTGTGCACTAAAACTCTAACATCTTCAGTTTTTACTAAAGCATCTTGTATTTTTGCAATAGCTTCAGATTTATCATAATCTTTAGGAAGAGTAATTTTCCTAGAGAGCTCTTCATCCAAATTATCTGCAATAACTTCGGTGATAGCTTTAAGTCCATGAGCAGTTTTTTCGTATGATCTAATACCCATTATTACAAGGGGCGGTACTTCCAAAACAGTTACAGGAGTGAAAACAGTCATACCATTAGATGGAGAGTTTTTATCTGTATCTACAACCATAGCATGAGTCATACCTGCTTTGTAACCTGCAAGACCTAAAAGTTTTGGTTCTTCATTACTTGGCCAAGCTTTGATTCTTGGAGTTTCTTTAGCTACTCTTTTACGAGGGCTAAATGCCACAGAACCTTTTCTTGGTTGGTGATGTCTTACCATTTTTTTCCTCCGTTTTCTTTATATTTTCCTATAATTAATCAGTCTAATCTATTAACAATAGATCTTTTTTTCACTAGATCTAAATTCTTTAATTCTTTAAATTTTAATTTAAAATTCTAAATTCTTTAAATCTATACAAACTCAAATCAATGATTAAATAATTTATTTAAATAATTTAATAAATAATTTAAAATCGATTTAAACTGATTTGTTAACTATTATGAATTTTATTTAAAAAATTTCTAATTAACAAATCTTAGAATAAATAGCCATATTTCTTTTTTAGTCAAATCACTAAAATTCCACACTGTTTAAACTTATTATTCAGTTTATAGTTAATAATTAGCATACAATCTCCTAATATCATATCTAGATAGAGTATACAATCTACCTTTATTAAAAATATCTAGATAAAGACTGTAGAGGCAAAAATTAAACAGCATATAAGCTAAATAAAGCTAGATAAACGTTAAAAACAAGTGCAAACTTGTTTATGTACTTCTCAAAGATTTATTATAAAGCTGTCTAGACTTTATAATTTATTTCAGCCTAATCAATTCATTTTGTATCTTAAATCAATCCTTTGAAATATCTCCCTTTTTGGAGAAAACTTTATAGTGTCTAATTATAAAGCAAATCCTTGAAAGCTAAAGCTGACAATAGCTAAAGCTTAATCTCTATATGTTTTATAATGTATTTATAAAAATTACATATTAACGCTATGTAAAAGCGGAAGTTAATAATGAACTATTAACTTAAAGTATATTGAAAATAGCCAAAGTTGAAATTACAGCTTCTTCAGTCCTTACGGTTTCAGTTCCTTGATTTGGAATTGTATTTAACTTTATAGTTTCCCATTTAGAACTTTCCAAATTTTCACTAATTGAAGAATATGGACCACCGAACACGATAGCTATATGATTTGAACTTTCTACTTTAGATTTCAATTCATTAAAAATAGTATCGATTGTATCTGCATACTTTGTTGCTAGAACAACAAAGTCGGGATTAACTAATTTTAAGCTATTTTTAAGACCTTTATTTGTAGATAATGTCTTAAATCCCCAGTAAATGTCATCTGGTTCATCAGGTGTGACTATTACCTCTTTAGCAAACTTAGTAATTTTAAATGAAAATATCTTATTTACTGTAAGTTGCTCTTTGCAAAATGCTAATTTATCCATACCTATATCTACAAAGGTACCTTTCTTATTCCTTTTAACAGTGAATCCCTGTCTGTAATCACCTAATTCAGCTTCAGCAACAGGATGATGAGGCACTCTTAAAGGAGCCAATATTCCAACATGTCTTAGTTCACTCTTAATAGGAATTGCCTTTTTTCTAAGATATTGTGGAGTGTCCATATAAGAAAGGATTTCAGCTATGAAATCTCCATCCTCAGTCTGTTCACTATCTGGAATTGAAAGATCTTTATAAACTACGACTTCATCAACTTTAAACAAAGCTAAAGCTCTGCCAATTAAACCGACTTTTGAAGTTTTTAATTTTAAGTCTTTAGTTTCTGCTAAGAATGAATTCGGTATAAAGACTGATACTTTATTATTTTGCATATTATCAAATTTTATATTTTAAATCTATACATGCACATTGACCAATAAAGTATTTAGTTAAAAAAAGAACTAAATTACCGAATATAATCTGTAAAATAAAAAAAATAATTAAATTCAATGATTAATAAGATTTATAAAATGTAAATATCAAACATAGCCCAAGCTAAACCATTAAAATAACCTTTTAAAACATGATATTTAACATTAGACAGATGTTTAATACCAATAAATCATGAAAAATAATAAAAAATTTAAAAATTTCTTATAAATTACATAATGTAGACATATAGATTAGTAATATTTAAGTTATTTATAGTATATAAAGGTTTTGCTGAAAACAATATCAAGCTAAAAAATAGATAAAGCCTTTGCTGAAAACAGTTATTAAGTTAAAAAATAGATAAAGCCTTTGCTGATAATAATATCAGGCTGAAAAATTTTAAAAAGCCTCAATTAATTCTAAAAATCCGATGAATATTTAAAAATTTTCCACTCTTAAGACTAGAACTTCTACATCACGGGAATCTTCTGTGTGAAAATCATAAATCTTGGGAATTGGAAATTTGTAAACTAACTTATGACTTATCTCTGCACCTAAATCTCTATAATAATCAATTACAAATTCCTCAGTATTTTTCATATGAAAAGAATAAATGACATTAGCACTATTAATTGCAAATTCCATAAATTTTCTATCAGCATGTCTTCTAGCTTTCTCTTGAGATCCGAAGGGCGGATTTTGAATCAAAGTATCAAATTTTGATAATGGAGACATAAGACCATTAATTTTATCAAAACTATTTTCATTTAATAAATCAGCTATTGAATTAAATGAATTGATATCTCCAACTATGAAATTTGTATTAGCAATATCTATATCACCTTCATCAAATATAGTATTTTGAGTGATTTTTGCTAAACTTATAGATTCCTCATCAATATCAAGACCTAATGAAAATTTAGCACCCATCAATGAAGATGCAATTGAAAAAATACCTGTACCGCAGCCAAGATCTAAAATATTCCTATCTTCAATATCTCCTAAACTATATGCATTCCATATTAAATCTGCAGCAATAGTTGCAGGAGTAGAATATTGTTCTAAGTCAACCTTAGGATTAGGATGCTTAGGAACCTTTTCCAGCACCATTTCAAGATGTTTCTTTTTTGAAATTTTCATAAAAATCACTGATTGATAATTTAAGATAATTATATATTATATTATAGTTTATAATATTATAATTTTATTTAATATCTTTATTTATTAATTGATAAATAATTTTTATTAAAACAGTACCTGTTTATATGTCTTGATGAAAATAATGATGATAAAATAATGATAAAATTTAATATAAATAATTATTAATATATAATATTATAATAATTGAAAAATAATAATATGATTGGTAAATAATAATCAAATATAATCTTTAATTAAAGTTAATTGTATTATTATTGATTATCAAAAAATTATTAAAATTTTTTATAAAAATTTTTATTTTATAAAGATTTTTAATTTTTTATAAAAATTTTTATTTTATAAAGGTTTTTAATTTTTTATAAAATAATTATAAAAAGAGGTGTTATATGTTTGAAAAAGTACTGATTGCAAATAGAGGAGAGATTGCTATACGTATTATGCGTGCATGTCGTGAATTAGACATGAAAAGTGTAGCAGTATATTCAGATGCTGATAAAACTTCTCTTTATACTAATTACGCAGATGAAAATGTTCCTTTAGGAAATCCTTCTCCAAGCCAATCTTATTTAAACATTGAAAAAATCATAAATGCAGCAATTGAAACTGGTGCAGATGCAATTCACCCAGGATATGGATTTTTAGCTGAAAATCCAGAGCTTGGTGTTCAATGTGAAAAAAATGGAATTAAATTAATTGGACCTCGTGGAGATGCTATTGAACAAATGGGGGACAAAATTACCTCCAAAAGATTAATGAAAAAAGCAGGGGTTCCAGTAATTGAAGGAACTGAAAAAGGAGTTCAAGATTTTGAAGAAGCAAAAGAAATTGCCGAAGCCATTGGATACCCTGTAATCATTAAAGCATCAGCAGGAGGAGGAGGAATCGGTATGCGTGCAGTTTATGAGGAAGATGAACTTGTACGTGCACTTGAAGCAACACAATCTGTAGCTCTGAAAAACTTTGGAGACTCAACCGTATTTATTGAAAAATACTTAGAAAGACCTAGACATATTGAATTCCAGGTCTTAGCAGATGAAAATGGAAATACAATCCATGTAGGTGATAGGGAATGTTCTATCCAAAGAAGACATCAAAAATTGTTAGAAGAAGCTCCTTCACCAATTATGACTGAAGAATTAAGAGAAAGAATGGGTGAAAGTGCAGTGAAAGCTGCAGAATACATTAAATACAACAGTGCAGGAACTGTTGAATTCTTATACGACAATGGAGAATATTACTTCCTTGAAATGAACACACGTATTCAGGTAGAACACCCAATTACTGAAATCGTTACCAACACTGATTTAATCAAAGAACAAATTAAAATAGCTTGTGGTGAAGACTTAGAATATCAACAGAAAGATATTCAAGTAAGTGGACATGCTATTGAATGTCGTATTAATGCCGAAAACCCATTAGCTAACTTTGCACCAAACCCTGGTAAAATCACAGGTTACAGATCCCCAGGTGGACCAGGTGTACGTTTAGACAGCGGAGTTTATATGAATTATACTATTCCAACTTTCTATGACTCTATGATTTCTAAATTAGTAACTAGTGGCCGTACAAGAAAGGATGCTGTTAATAGAATGAAAAGAGCATTAAGTGAATATATTATCTTAGGTGTAAAAACTACAATTCCATTCCATAAAGCAATCCTAAGAAATGAATCTTTCCTTGCAGGTGATTTACACACTCACTTTGTAGATGAACATAAAAAATGGATCGATGAAGAAATGGAAAAAGTAATTTTAGAAGATTTAGAAAGAGTGAATCGTATGAAATCTACTTTTATGCCTGGAAAAAAAATAGCTGCAATATCTGCAGCTGTTGGAACTTATTTCAACAGTGCACAAGCACAAAAGCTTAAAAAATAGTTTATTAAGCTAAACTAATCAAAGAAATTGAACTAAATAAATTTAAATAGGATTTAATAATATTAATTATTCTAAGTGATTATTATGAAAAAAGAAATGATAAAACTCTTACTTAGTCATAATGTAATTTCTGAAGAAGATGCTGAGAAATTAGACTCTATCAATGATGAAAATATTGAAAAATCTATTAAAGAATTAGGATTTGGAAAAACTGAGCATATTACCAAAGAAAAAATTACTAAAAACTTAGAAACTGAAGTTATGGGTAAAGAAATTCTTTGTTTTAGAAAAGTATTTTCTACTAATTCTATAGCTAAATTCTTAGCAAATCATAGTGCTGAAGAAGGTACTGTATTAATCTCTGAAATTCAAACAAAGGCTAAAGGCAGATTAGGTAAAAAGTGGGAATCTCCAGAAGGTGGAGTTTGGATGTCTCTTATTTTAAGGCCAAAAGTTCCTCCTGCAAAAATCGGTTTAATCACATTAGCAACTGGTGTGGCAATAGCTAAATCTATTAAATCTTTAGGTGTTGATGCTAAAATTAAATGGCCGAATGATGTTTTAATCCACGGCGATAAAATATCCGGAGTTTTAACTGAAGTTAATGCTACATTTAATGATATTGACTGGGTAGTAGTAGGTGTTGGAATTGACAGTAATCTTAAATTAGAAGATTTCTCTGAAGATATTAGAATAGGAACCACTACCCTTACTGAAGAATTACCAACTAAAGTTGATGAAAATGAGCTTATTAGTATATTTTTAAATGAATTTGAGGAAATTTATAACTTATATAAAGATGGTAAAACCGAAACTATTTTAAAAGATTGGAGAGACCTTTCAGATACCATTGGTAAATATGTGAACATTACCCAAACTGGTGGAAAAGTTACCCAAGGCTATGTTGTTGGAATCAATAATGAAGGTAATTTAATCATTGAGCGACAAGATGGTACATTAGAAAAAATAATTTCTGGTGAACTTAGAACAGTAGAATAAATTAAAAAAAACTTAGAACAGTTAAATAAATTAAAAAACAAGGAAAAATAGTGCTTTTAGTACTTTAGAAAAATAGTGCTTTTAGTACTTTAGAAAAATAGTGCTTTTAGTACTTTAGAAAAATAGTGCTTTTAGTACTTTAAATAAACAGAAAAAAAATAAAATGAAAGATTTTTAATTTTTCATTTTATTACCCTCTTTTTTAAAATAAAACTTTTTAAACTATTTTATTAAAAATAGGCCTTTTTTTAAAATAAAACTTTTTAAACTATTTTATTAAAAATAGGCCTTTTTTTAAAATAAAACTTTTTATATATTTATAAAGAATATTAAAAAAGTATTTAATAAAATATTAATTCTTTTGATTTCTCTATATCCTGAGATAAAATTAATAATTTTTCAAAGGAAGAATCTATTTTTTCATACAATTGATTAAGATTCATATCTATTACATCTTGTGTAGATAAGTCAAAGCGGATTGAAACAGATGCTCCAGGCATACCTACTGCAGGTATTGTAATAATACCATAATCCTTTAACAGAATCATAGCCCATAAGAAACAACAATCTTTATCTGAAAGCTCTGTCTTAATATCTAATTTCTTCAATTGTTTTTTAAGTGACAATTCACTTACATTAACACCAGTTGGTGTTTTTTCAAACATTTCATATTTTTTACTTAATAGATTAAAAAATTCTTCCTTTCTAGAAATAGCTTTAACCAAATTATCCTCAGTATAATTCTTTATAGCATTAACCATAGCTAAAATTAATGGAGGCTGAGCTTCAAGGCCAAATTGATTAGCTTTAATCTTTACTTCATTAATTAAATCTTCCCTACCTGCCATCAATCCCCCTCTAGGACCAGGCATTAATTTATCTGTACTAGTTACTACTAAGTCTGCTCCAAGTTCTGTAGCTTTATTTTGCTTAAATACTGCAGTTCTAAGCCTTGCACCTGAAGCATCATCAACTAAAACAGGAACATCCTTTTCATGTGCCATATCAATAACTTCTTTAAATAAATCTTCATCAATAACCTTATGATCCATTGTAGAACCTGTTATGACAACTAAAGAACTGTTCTCAGGAATAGTGAATTTATCAATCTCAACAAATTCATCATAACTTGCTCCAACTATCTCACAAGACCTTGGAATAGAAGGGTGTGCAGGAAACTCAGCTAAAAAATGACTAACATGCTCTCCCTTTTTTACTAAAGCTAAAATACTTGCTAAGATTCCAGAGCTTGTCCTATTGACTGCTAAAACCTTTTCTCCCCCAAGATGTTCTTTTCCTACAATTTGAAGCTCATCTTCAAAAATAGCTGGACCAACATAAGTTTCTAAGAGATTCAATTCTTCATCGCTTGCTATAAAACCACCAGAAAGGCCAGTAACATCGTATAAAGAATCCCTACCTTCATTATTAATAATTTCTTTTATAATTTTAAGAGCAGATTCTCTTTTTTTAACTTCATCTAATGAACTATTGACAATCATGATAAAACCTTTAATAAAGAAATATTTGAAAACAAAAAAAATAAAATTAATCCAATTAATAAAAAAAAACAAATTATGGAATAAGTAATTAAAGTAAAAAAATAATATTGTTAAAAAAATTAAAAAATTAGCAATGAAAAATGAATTAAAGTTTAGAAGGATTTATTCTAAAAGTTTTAACTCGAAATCAGAAAATGAATCAATGATTATTTTTAAATCTTTTTCTGAAATATCCATTTGAGTAAATTGATCCTCTTCAGAGTAACCATATTCTGCAAATACAATATTTCCATCGGGATTAGTGTATAAGGTAATCATGTCATCTTGTTTTTCTGGATTTTTATTAGGTAGACTTATAGTAAAAGAAAGACCTAATTGATTGAAGAATTTCTCTTTTTCTTCTTCATCCTTATTGCATTTTTTTAATTTTCTAATTCTTGATTTAAACTTTTTCTCAGCTGCTTCCTCAATACTCGCCATTATATCACCAAAATAATCATAAAATTTTTAAATAGGTAATCTGATAAAAATTAAATTTATAGATTATTATGATATTTAAAATAATTAGTATATAAAGATTTACATAATAATCACTTCAGCTTTTTTAGAAACTGATTTATAAGAATTATCTCAAGTAAATTAGGTGTAAATTTATAAGTTCTCCCAGGTGATAAAATTACTTTAACTTTTACAATAGCATTGTTTATAAGTTCTCCCAGGTGATAAAATTACTTTAACTTTTACAATACCATTGGAATTTGTTTCAGTAGCATATTTTTTACCATTAACAGTGATAGTAATACTTTTATCTTTAATAAGTTTTACTTATAGCATTATATTTAATTAAATTAATTAGTCATAAAGGCTCTTTCCTTCACTGTCCATTGCTACAATCAAAGGACCGAAAGAATCAACATCCAAATCCCAAATAGCTTCAGGCATTCCGAGATCTAACCACTTTACTCCTTTAATTTCATTAACTTTATCAACATATAATGCTGCACAGCCACCAGTTGCTACAACATAAACTGCATTATTTCTTTTTAAAGCTTCTCTAACAGAATCATCCATTCCGCCTTTGCCAATTATAATCTTAGCACCCATATCTAAAACATCCGCCTCATAAGGATTCATCCTCATAGAAGTGGTTGGGCCTACAGCAACCATTTTATATTTAGGTTCAGAAATAGAATTGGAATCTTCATTGATTCCTTTTTCCTCTTTAATAATAGGTCCTGCATGGAATAAAACTGCTCCTTTAATATCACAAGGAGCACCTTCTTCTAATATTCTTTTATGTGCTTGGTCTCTTGCAGTTAAAATCTGGCCAGAGATTGTAATAACATCTCCAGCTTTTAATTGATTAATATCATCATCACTAATAGGTGTATTTAATTCTATCATAAACTCACCAAATAATTTTTCAATAAAATAAGATAATATATAATTAAACAGTATAAGTTTTATATAAAAACTTCCATATATTATAATATTAGTATTATATATCTTTATAATATGAGTATTATATATCTTTTATAATATATAACAATATGATATTTAACGATTTATTTTAATTTCAAATTACACCAGCAATTAAAAAAGCAAAAATAAATTAAAATTAGCTGCATAATAAAAAAATAAAAATAAATCTTGATTATGTATATATAAAAAATAAAAATAAATCTTGATTATGTATATATAAAAAATAAAAATAAATCAAAATTAACTGTATAATAAAAAATAAAAGGTCTGATTATTAATGTCCAGTATGAGTAGTGTAGCAGGATTATCAAAATATATAAGAACGTTACCTAAAGCTAAAAGCTCCTTACTAATAATAGTTGTAATGAGTTTTATTTTAGGATCTATACTATTTTTATTAAAACCTGTAAGTATAGGAAGCATACTAGAAAACTTACTTTATGGAGGAGCATTTGGTTTTATTGTTTTCGGACTTCCTGCAATAATAACTGGTTCTACAGACCAAAAATGGGTATATTCCCTTAATGGAATAAACCTTAAAGCAAAGCATTCTATGTTTTTGGCACTTGTTTCTATGACAATTGCAGGTATTGTAAGTATTCTTGGAACTATATTAGGGCATTTTGTAGATGTTGATTTATTTGTTAACTCAATATTATTCGGTTCTGTTTTTGCATTTGCATTCAATATTCTTGTTATATGGAGTACAACTAGAATAAAACTATTTAAATCAGTGATCATTGCTATTATCCAACCATTACTCATGATTGGAATGTTAATTATTACAAGCTTTTTAAATAATATTGAAACTGTATTTGAACTTGGAATAATTGGGACAATATTGAAAGTGATAACAGCTAGTATAATATTTTTACTTGCAATTTACTCATTTATTAGAGTGGTAGAGTCTCCTATGAAGAAAAACTTAGGATTCGGAGTATTAGAAATTCTCAGTTACTTCATTTTACATATGAATGAAGGATCAGACACCATAGAAGATTTATTTGACAATGTTGGAGAAGCTATTGATACTATTGTAGGTGTTGCAAGCTTTAGAAGATTAGATGGAAGTATAAAAGCACTGTTCATAAGTCCATGTGTACACCCTGGACCTCTTGGAGATATTGGAGGTTCTAATATGCCAACTATATTAGCAGATAGATTTGATGCATTTACAATGGTTGCCCACGGACCATCTACCCACGACTTTAACCCAGTTTCAAGAAAAGAAATTGTTAAGATTGAAGAAGCCGTTAGAAAAGCATTAGATACTATGGAGTACTCTGGAAAAGCAAGCCGATTTATTAGGTATTCCCATAAAAAAGCAAATATTGGCATACAATTCTTTAAAAATGGAACAATTATGTTATCTACATTTGCTCCGTCAGGTAGCGATGATATTGAATATGCAGTAGGGCTTGCAGCAATGATTGAAAGCCAGAAAGAAATAGGTACTGAAAATAACATTTTAGTTGATTGTCATAATTCATTTAATGAAGAAAAAGGAGGAGTTCTTCCAGGAAATCCAGAATTATTCCAATTACTTGATACAATCAAGTTAATAAATCCTCTAGATTTAGAACATGAGATTAAGGTTGGTTGTTATCATACAGACCTTGGAGGATTTGATAAACATCAAGGAATTGGGGAAAGTGGTTTAAAAACTATGGTGATTGAGGTCAACGGGCAAAGAACTGCTTATGTATTGTTTGATTCTAATAATATGGAACTTGGCTATAGAGAAACCATATTTAATGCTGTAAAAGACTTGGATATTGATGAAATTGAAGTTATGACAACTGATACCCATACAGTTAATACTTTATCTGCAGGATACAATCCTGTAGGAACTGTTGAAAAAGAAAAAATAATTGATTATGTAAAACTTTCAATTATGGAAGCTATTAGAGATTTAGAGCCTGTTGAAGCTGGAACCAATACTGAAAGAATTTTAAATCTTAAAACATTCGGCCCAAATAATTCAACAGAACTTATTTCAACTATCAGTTCCATTGTAGCTGTAAGTAAGATAATTGCACCTTTAACATTCATAATAGCAATTATTTTTGTATTCATTTGGATATTTTTATTTTAAATTATGAATTTAATTTATAATTTAAATTAGGGCTTAAATTATTAATATTTAATTCTTTAATTAATTAATATTTAATTTTTTAATTAAATTATTTTTTTATCTTATTTTTTAATTGTTTTATTTTCTTTAGATTTATTTTTCTTGATTGATTTATTTTTTAAAAATACATTTATCTTTTAAATCTTTTACTTATTTTAATAGAGTTATTTTTTTAAAATTATCAATAAAGAGAATGCTCAATTAAAATAAGAAAAATATGGAAAAAATTTAAAAATAGTGATAAGTGAAAAATAGAAAAAATATAGAAAAAATTTAAAAATAGTAATATAAAGTTAAAAATAGATAAAATAAATAAAAAAAGAAAACTAATCATTTATAAATAATTAGTTAAAATAGTCCATAAAATGAACCAAAAGAATCCGAACGGAAGGATTCCATCCCATAACCAAGTAGAAAACCCTTTAGCATCTTCACCATACAATTTTTGACAAAGTTGACCTACAAAATAAAGAATTACTACACCTATTACAAAAGCAAATACATGATTTGTAAATCCTAAGATTCCTATTGTAAATGCAGTAGCTATAAGAGCTGCAGCAACTGCTGCAACAAGATGAATTGATACAATTTTAACAGTGACATCCATTAATTTTCCTCCAATAATAAAAATAAAAATAAATTAATTTTGAATTTAAATAAATTTTTAATTTTGATTTTAAATTTTGAATTTAAATAAATTTTTAATTTTGATTTTAAATAAAAGTTTATTAATTAGTTTTGAATATAATTATAAAATTTAGATTATAAAATTTTAGAATATAAAAAATTATTAAAATAATATTAAATCATATAAAAACTATAATTATAACTATAACTATAATTATATAAGTTGATATAATATATAAAATATTGCATGAAATTTATAAAATAATTATTCTAAATAAAAACTATTTAAAAAAATAAACCTTTTAATTTAACTAAACCTAATTTAATTTTTTTAATATAAATCAAAGTGAGAAATATGAAATCAATGTCAAATGTTGATATATATACAATATGTCAAGAATTAAATGATTCGTTAGTTGGTGCAAGAGTAGATAAATCATTCCAACCTACTAAAGATACAGTGGTTATGAGATTCCATAAAGCAGGAGTTGGAAGATTAGATCTTGTAATACAAGCTGGAAAAAGAATCCATATAAGTCAATACCCATTAACAAATCCTCAAAATCCCCCAAATTTTCCAATGCTTTTAAGAAAAAGACTTAAAGGAGCTAATGTAGTAAGTATAAAACAGCATAACTTTGATAGAGTTGTAGAAATTAAAATGAAAAAAGAAGAAACTTACACACTTATCGTTGAATTATTTGCAAAAGGAAATATCATCTTACTTAATGAAGCTAATGAAATCATCCTACCTCTTAAAAGAAAACATTGGAGTGATAGGGACATAAGCTCTAAAAAAGAATATCTTTTCCCTCAAGAACATGGAATTAATCCAATAACATTAACAATTGAAGAATTTAAAGAAATAATATCCAATGGTGAAGATGAAGAAATTGTTAGAATCTTAGCAAAAAATGGTCTTGGAAGTTTATATGCAGAAGAGATAATGCTAGTTGCAGAAATAACTAAGAAAGCCAATTGTTCTAATCTAAGCGGAGAAGAAATTATTACTATTTTCAATGCTTTAAAAACTGTTTTTGAACCTTTAGATGAAAAAAAATTCAGCCCCATGATTGTAAATAATAAAAAAGAAGTGGAAAAATTACAAGAAGAAAATCCTGATGAAAAATATAAAGCTAAAGAGGATGTTATTTCAATTAATATAAAACAATACAAAGGATTTGATAAAGAATCATTTAAGTCATTTAATGAAGCTTGTGATGAATTCTATTCATCTAAAGTAAAAAACGAAATAACAGACATTCAAGAATCTGCCTGGAATAAAAAAGTAAATAAATTCTCTAAAAGGCTTGAAAAACAAGAAAAAACCTTAAAAAATTTCAAAAAAACAATTGAAGATTCTCAAAAGAAAGGAGAGCTTCTTTTTACAAATTATGTTCAGATTGAAAATATTTTAAACGTGATAAAAGATGCAAGAGAAAAGGACTATGGATGGAAAGATATAGGACAAAGATTAAAAGATGCTAAGAAATCTGGAATGGAAGATGTACAAATATTTGAATCTATGGATCCCCTTGGAAATATTAGCTTAAAAATCGATGAGGCAATCATTAGACTAGATAGTAAAAAATCTATACCTGATAATGCGGAAGTTTATTATGAAAAAGCTAAAAAAGCAAAACGAAAAATAAAGGGAGCATTAATTGCTATTGAAAATACCAAACATCAATTAGCTGAGATGGAAGCTAAAAAAGAAAAAGCAATGTTAAATATTATGGTTCCACAGAAAAGAACTAAAAAGAATCTTAAATGGTATGAAAAATTAAGATGGTTTGTTTCAACTGAGGGAATCTTAGTTGTTTGTGGTAGAGATGCAACTACAAATGAGGGAGTTGTTAAGAAATATCTAGAACAAAATGATGTTTATTTGCATGCGGATATACATGGTGCACCTTCAGTTGTAGCAAAAGTTCAATCTGATAAATTAAATGATAATTTGCTTAAAGAATTAGGGGAGTTCTCAGCTGCCTTTTCAAGTGCTTGGTCGAAAAACTTCACATCTCAAGATGTCTATTGGGTTGAGCCAGAGCAAGTTTCTAAAACTCCAGTTTCAGGTGAGTTTGTACCTAAAGGTGCATTTATCATTCGAGGACATAGAAACTACATTAGAGGCTGCAAACTTGAAATATCTATAGGCCTTGTAGATTACGATGGTGAAAAGCGTATAATGGCTGGACCTACTGATGCAATGAAAACTCATACTAATAAATTTGTAACAATAAAACCAGGTTATACCAAAAAGGAAAAAATAGCTAAAGAAATATTGTCTAGAATTAATGAAGATAATAAATTAAGTTTAGATGATGTTGTAAGAGTATTACCTAGTGGAAAATGTGATTTCATTTAAATCCATTTCCCATATTCTTTTTTTAAAATAAAAAAATAGTTTAGAGGGAAAACTATTCAAAAAAAAGTTTAAAGCGAACCATTCCAAAAAAATAGTTTAGAATAAAAACTATTAAAGTTAAAAAAATAGAAAAAATTTTAATCAAGGCTTTTGACCAAAGGTCAAAAAGCCTGAAAAACTTGTTTAATCATCTTCTTTTTCAAAATCCGGTTTGTAATATTCTAATGGATTCATAATAACTACATCAACATTTGGATGAAGTTGATTTACGAAATTAGAAAATATAGCTGGATCTTGTTCTATAACCGGAAAAGTATTGTAATGCATTGGGATAACAACTTTTGGAGCAATCCACATAGTTGCTAATGCTCCTTCAAATGGACCCATAGTGAACTTATCTCCAATTGGAACCATTGCAATATCTGGTTTATAGATTTTACCTACAATATGTTCTAAATCAGAGAATAAGCCAGTATCTCCTGCATGGAAAACTTTAGTTTCATCTTCAAAAGTAAATAAGAAACTTCCAGAATCGCCTCCAGGACGTATTTCATCAGTGCAATCAATAGAAGAAGAATGCTTTGCATCTAACATAGTTATTCTAATTCCCTGAATAGAAACAGAACCGCCAGTATTCATACTAACACATTCAAAACCTTGTTCTGCTAAAAATAAAGAAATTTCATGGTTCGCAACAAGAGTTGCATTGGTATTATTAGCTATTTCCATTGCATCACCAAAATGGTCAGAGTGACCATGACTAATACAAATTATATTTGCATCCAATTCTTCAACAGGAATCGGACATGCAGGATTGTTGCTAATAAATGGATCTACCAATATTTTAACTCCTTTATCACTAATTAATTCAAATGCAGAATGACCTAACCATCTAATTTCCATAATCTCACCTTTTTTAATAATAAATGTTTTTAAAAATAATTAATAATATCTTTTAAAATAACCAATATAATAATATTCTTTTAAAATAATCAATATAGTTTAGTTAAACAATAATCATTAAAAATATACTACTAATTTAAAATATGATTATATCAATTATTTTCAAGAATTGTATTAATATCTAAATCATTAGCTAATATCCAAGAAGATTCAAATAATTCTTTAATATTTTCTACAGAATCCTTATCCTCATAAACTGCTCCATATTCAAAATCATCTTCATCAATACTGTTAGATATCAATAATGCATGAGAACTGTCTCCAATTAAGTTAAATGATTCTACAGAATCTAATGTTTTAATTTCAACCCCTTTTTTAATAAGGGAACTTAATAAAAGAACATAAGAAATATCTTCTAGGTCAAATTCTTCAATAAGAACTCTTGACTTGATTTTTGAAATACTTGATAAAAATCTTTCTCCCATATCTTTAATGGTAGGTGCTTCTAATAAGATTTCTTCTTTAGAATGACTTGCAACCTCTTCAAAAGCTTCTTGAGAAGTTAAAATGCCCTTTTCACATATAACATAACTATTTAATAATTTTGGAATAGGTAAAGACTCGGGATTATTAGGATCTATTCTAATAGTTTCATCTGGAGTATCTACAAGTTCTGAGATAGGTACATCAGCTACAATATCCGAGACATCTGATTCAGGAGTCTTTTGAATAGGGCTAGGAATCTCTCTTTCAAGATTTGTTCCAGACCCGGTAGTTTCTTTATTAATTTTTGCTCTAGGTTTAGGAGGGCTAAGGGTTTCAGATTTCCTATGGGGTTTAGATAAATTAAGATTTGCATCATTTTTAGAAGCTATAGGGTTTGTAGAAGCAATGGATGTTGGCCTTGCTAAATTTTCCACATCAATATCATGTTCAGGAGAGATGAAGTCTGAGTCATCTGTAATTTCTTGATCGAATCCATTTTCATCATCTAATAACTCATCAGAACTAAAATCACCATATTCTTCTAAATGATTATCACTTATATCCTGTTTATAATCAGTATCAGCATGGATTGGAGTGATAAAGTCTTCTTCTCCAGGCCCATCATAAATTACATTATTATAAAGGGTATTTTCAGATTGGGATAAATTATAAAATGGTTCTTCAATAGAATCATCTAAATCTATCTCATCAATAGGCATTATAATCTCTTCATCAATTGTTTTAGGAATTAAGCTATAGCTTTCATCTGTTACTTCATTATCATAAACTGTCTCAGCGTTTCCTACACTAGCTAAAGCCTTTGAAATCTCTTCAGATCTTTTTGGAGCATCAACTAAGCTAATAGTGTTTTTTGATTTTCTTTTAGGTCTACGGGTAATTTTCATAGGCTTTTCATAATTAGGTGTGAAGTAAAGAGTATCTGGGCTAGGCTCTTCTTGATCTTCTTTTAAATAGGTAAAACTTCTTTTTTTAGAATCGTTGGATTTTCTTATAGATGGGATTTTAAATTTAGGTTTTTCCTCTTTTACTGGTTTAGGCCTAAGGACCTGTTTATTTTCATCAATAGCCATGTCAAATTTAATTTCATCTTCTCTAGATTTGCCATCACCAATAAAATCATCTAGAGTTGCTGTAGATGAATCCAATTCATCATCATGACTTTTAAAAAATGATCCATTATCTCCTTTAGAAGAATTTAAAAAGTTTTCTACCCCTTTAGCTCCTTCTTTTACACGAGAATAAGCATCGTTTCTTGAATTTTGATTCAATCTATTTCTAGATCTTGAAGACCTATTAAAATTTCTTGAATCTAAAATTCTTAAAATAAATGCTGGAAGTAATTTATATAAACCAAATAAAGTAATTAAAATACCTATAACTAAAATTAAATCTATTAGGCGATAAACAATACTTCCATAAATAAGAACTAAACCAATAACGGTTAATAAAACACCAGTAAATAAATCTAACGAATCTGCCACAGAATACCCACCTTTTTATGAAAATATTATATTAAGTTATTATACATTATTTTTAAAATTTTAATTTTTAATCTTAAATTCTTTTAAAAATTCTTAATATTTTAAATTCTTATTAAAACTCTTAAATTTCATTTAATTTATAATAAAAGTTTAAAATATAGTGAATTTAAGCATATAATTAAAAAATTAACCATAATTAATATTTATTTATAACATTAATCATTTATATAATTTTGTTTTTATTAATATAAAAAGGTCTAAAAATATAATAAACAGCTCAAAACTAGAAAAATAAATCTTAAAATTTAAGCAAAAATAAATAAAAGCACTTTTGAATAAAATTTAGAAAAAAATAGACAAAATACAGAATAAGCTAGATATGATAAAAACATAGTAAAAAAATAAGGAAAAAAAGATAAGGGTTTGCCTCTTATCTTTTTTTATTTAATTCTTATTGTGTTTTTTATTTTTGCTTTACCGTATTGTGTGTAAATCCTGTGTTTGCCTTTTCTTAGGTATTTGATTTTTAGTGTTGCAATTCCGTTTTTATTTGTTTTGATTTTATATTTTTTTCCATCAAATCTAAATATTATTCTCTTTTTAGCTCGTGGTTCTCCTTTAGTGTTTACCAGCTTAACATAGAATTTGATTCTCTTTCCTTTTTTCATTACAATAGTTTTAACAGTCAATACAGGTTTAACAGTGATTTTATTCTTTTTGATAAATTTACCGTATTCTGTTGTTATTGTATACTTTTTGGCTCTTGGTTTCAGTGATATTTTTAAGCTTGCATAACCAT
>NZ_FOTL01000024.1 GCF_900114585.1 Methanobrevibacter olleyae
TATACGAAAATGCAAAGGAATTAAAAAATTGTTTTAAACAAAATTCTTCAAAAAAAGCGATTGAAAAATTTAAAAATTATTATAGAAAATTAATGATTCGATTCCAGAAGTTTTAATGCAATTTGTAAACAAACATGTCTTAAATCACTTCAAAAGATACATAGAATACTTAGATGATGAAAATATTGAAAAAACATCAAATAAAGTAGAAAATTACTACAGACAAACAAATCCAGAAAAAATTAAGAAAACTTACAAAACTAAAAATGGAATTCTAACATTTTTAGACTACCAAATGAAAAACTGGACAAAAAATCACATAAAAATAAAATAAGCCTATAAAATTTTACAACCTCATTTTTTTTAAAAAAAAATATTTAATAACAATAGAAAAATTAATAGTGAAAAATAATTAAAAAAAAGAAATTAATAAATTAAAAAGACTTAGTCAGAGTTTTAAAATAAATTTAAAAAAAGAAAATAGCTAAGAAAAATCTTAACTATTTAATTGAGACTCGATAATCTGATCAACTAAATGTAAGAATTGATTCTTAGCTTCATATGGTATAATAGCGCCTGCTGCTATGTCATGTCCACCACCTTGTCCACCGAAGTTAACTGAAGCATCAGCTAAAGCTTTACCTAAATTAACTCCACATGTAACCATTGGTCGTGTAGCTCTACCAGAAACTTTAATATCTTTATGAAGTCTAGATAGGCCTAAAATAGGCTTATTATCATCTAATATTTTAGCAGACATTCCTACACCAGCAATTGTTCCAATGATACTTTTAAGGACTTTATCTTCACTGTAAATATATTGAATATAATTCATTTGTTGGGCACCTTCACGGTTAATCCAATCAAACCCTTTAGTGAGATTATCCCTATAAGATTTTTGAAATTTGAGAGCTTTATCTAAAGGCTCTTCTCGCTCACCAAGAATAATGCTAAGTGCTAATCCATATTCCTTGTTTTTACCACAAGCATCTAAGATTGCAGAATACTCTTCTAAATTACGTAAAACAGGATGCTCACGAGGAACACTATAAACATCCCCAAATATTTGAGGATTTATTTTTACAAGTTCATCTTTAACAACATCCTTTTCCTCATCTTCTAATTCAATGAAATTAATACCATAAGAAACACCCATTTTTTCAAGGAGTCCTTGGGAGTTCTCCAAGCTACCAGTTAAACCTGGAAGTGGGGGGTTTAAAGTATAAGCAATTGATTTAAATAAAGGTTCTTGTGTTTTAGAGACTATCTTTAAATCTTCATGGATTTCTAAATTACCTGCTTCTTGACCATCTTTTAATATTAATTGGTTTACACCAGTAAATCTATTCTGACATTGCATATCACCAAAAGCACCGATAAGTGCCATATATGCTAAATGTTTCTTACCCATATCTCTAACAACCAAATAGCTAGAACCTGCACCACTTATTTCACGACTTCCGTCAACACCAAATAAATGAGGGTTTACATGAACAAGATTATCTTTAGGTTTATGAGTACTTGGCTGATGGTGGTCTGCAACAATAACATCAGATTTTAGGGAATTAAGTTGTTTAATAC
Organism: Methanobrevibacter olleyae; assembly: GCF_900114585.1. Taxonomy (NCBI): domain Archaea; kingdom Methanobacteriati; phylum Methanobacteriota; class Methanobacteria; order Methanobacteriales; family Methanobacteriaceae; genus Methanobrevibacter; species Methanobrevibacter olleyae. Next base: position 1,582 of record NZ_FOTL01000024.1, read on the forward strand.
AAGCACTGCCCATATCTGAAAAAACGTATAATTCATATTTTTCCTTTGCAACATCCCTAATTACATCTGGTTTTAAACGAGGAACAATAGTTATATGGAATTGTCCCCCTTCTTCTTTTATAGCATTAGCTATAACACCAGCTGCGGATATTCCGTCAGCATCATTATGAGAAATTAATCTAATAATGTTATCATTTTCAATATGCTTTTTAAGCATATCACAAGCTTCACTAGCCCTATTTAAAAGAGCGTGATGTTTTTCACTATCTCTATTTGACAAGGAGTGCTGCTTTTGTTGGATCGTATCTCCATCCTTCTGGTAATTGGCCATTTGCTGCATAGTATCTACCTAATCTACGAATTCTAGATTCAATGATAGTTAATCCTCTTTTACCATGAAGGTCTTTTGGGTTTTCTTCTAAATGATCTCTGATATTTACTGCTCTTCTGATTAAATTCATTAAATCTTCAGGGTAGTCTTCTGCTTGATCGTTTCTTTTTAAGATTTGGGTAATCTTTTCACCAGTTACTTCTTTAACACTAGGAATACCATATTGATCTCTTAAAATTACTCCGATTTGACTTGCAGTTTTACCTTCTCTTTTGAATTTTACAATAAATTCTTCGATTTCTTCATTAGTATATGCAATCCATTCTGGTCTTGCCATAAATATCCTCTCCAATAAGTTTTTTGATTATTTATAGTAAGGTCCTTTGTAAAATAATTCATCAATGAATTTTAATCAAGATAAACTATTTTAAATTCAAAAAATGAAAAAAATCTTTAAAAATAATTGATATTAAACTAAATTAAAGATAATAAGTTTTAAATTTAAACAATTAAGCTACAATAATAAAGAATTTAATTAATTTAAATCCAATATACTAAATTTAATAAAAAGACTAGATAACTAAATTTAATAAAAAGATTAATTTAATTATAAAACTTTAAATTATTAATAGAATTCAATTTTTTAATCATATAATTTAATCCATCATTAATAAAATAGACGAAATCATAGATAAAATTGTCTAAAATACTTATTGTTAATTAGAAAAATATTTAAAAAAATTTATTATTCATCCCTTTGATTTGTATACCAATTGATAAATTTTTCTAAAGAATTTCTTCTATGTGAAAACTGGTTTTTGTCTTTAGTTGTAAGTTCTCCAAAGGTTTTATCTTCTTCCTCTACTAAAAATAGTGGGTCGTATGCAAAACCAAAACTACCTCTTTCTTCAAAAGCTATTTGACCTTTGATGCGCCCTAAAAAGACCTTGGGCTCAGAATTGGGAGCACAATACCCAATAACTGACCTGAATTCAGCGTATCTATCGTCAACTCCATCCATAAGTTTTAATATATTTTGGTTTCCAAGTGAATCTTGTACATATGATGAATAAGTTCCTGGAAAGCCATTTAAAGCTCTTATGAATAAACCAGCATCTTCAACAATCACAGATTTATTTAACTCTTGGCAAGCATATTTTGCACCAAATTTTGCTACATCCTCAAGAGTTCCTTGAGGTTCCATGTAACCTAAATTAATATGCTCAAGTTCAACACCAAAAAGTTTGAAAATATTCTCTGCTTCTATTACTTTATGTTTGTTCCCAGTTATAAATGTTATCATAGTTTTAATTATATGAAAAATTATTTAATATATTTATCTAAAAAATTTGAGATTATAAAAAAGTTTAGGATTAAAAATAAAAATTTATCATCTATCTATAAATAAAATAATTAAAAAATAAATTTAAGATTTATCATCTATTTATAAATAAAATAATTAAAAAATAAATTTAAGATTTATCATCTATTTATAAATAATATAATTAAAAAATAAATTTAAAATTTCCAAAAAATTTTACAATCCCAAAAAATTTTAAAAAAATAGAAATAGAAATTTTGTATAAGACAAATTAAGAGACAAGCATAAATTAGTGGGTGTACCTTCCTCTACTTTCAATCTCAGCAATTTTATTTAGAACTTTATTAGAATTATCCAAATCATAAGCTTCTAAAATCAAATTAAATATTTCACTAGCTATATCATAATCAATACTTTGGAATGATTTCTTTAAAACCAAAAGATCTGCTGCTTTATCTTCCAATAAATCAGAGTACTTACCAAGGCCAAAATCAAAAATAGCTAAATTATTAGAAATATCCTCTATTTTATTATCTACTAAAATCATATTAGAACCAGTTAAATCACCATGTATAATATCCTCATCATGGAATAATCTAATGTTTTCACCAATAGCAATAGCTAATTCTTTTCTTTTATCATCCTCAATATTTGACATAATATCCTTAACTAAAGGACCATTTATTTTTTCCATAACAATAGATTTGTCTTTTAGGTCAACATCATATAAAATAGGAGTTCTAACTCCTGTTTTTTTAACATCAGATAATATTTTTGCCTCACTTTTAGTTCTAAACTTTCTAATCTTATTATCTATCTCTTCAATCCTATAGGATTTAGAAACTCTATTTTTAACAATTGCGTCCTTTCCAAGCCATTTAGCTTCATAAATATCTGATTCTGCCCCTTTTGCAGAAAGTTCTTTAGGTAAATTTAATTTATCTTTTCTATTGTAAACCCATGGAGCATCTACTTCATCAGTTCTAAATCTTTGAATAATCTCAGTGTTTTCTATAGCAAGAGGTCCATAAGCTTTATACATTAATTGACCTAACCATGCAATCATAGCACCATTATCCCCAGAATATTTCATATCAGGCATATAAAACTTAGCATAATGTTCTTCTGCCATGACTTGCATCATTTCTCTAAGTCTATTATTTGCTGAAACACCACCGCAAAGTAATACTTCATCCTTTTCCGTATGAGCAAGTGCTCTTTCTGTAACTTCTACAAGCATTGCAAAGGCAGTTTCTTGAAGAGAATAAGAAATATCTTCTATTTTTTCACCATTTTTATATGCCCTAAGTGCTGCACTTAAAAGCCCTGAAAATGAAAAATCCATACCTTTTACTACATAAGGCAAATCTATATAAGAGCCTTTTTTAGCTAATTTTTCAACAACAGGACCACCAGGATGTCCAAGTCCAGTTTCACGGCCAAAATGATCAAGACAATTGCCAATAGCTATATCTAAAGTTTCACCAAAGATTCTATATCTACCAGATTCATAAGCAATTACTTGACTATTTCCACCACTTACATAAAGAGTTACTGGATTTTTAGCAGCTGTATCTAATTTTCCTATTTCTACATGAGCAATACAGTGATTTACACCAACTATAGGAATATTTAAACTTAATGCAAGTGTTCTTGCAGAAGTAGCTACAGTTCTAAGTGCAGGGCCAAGTCCGGGACCTTGTGAAAATGAGATAAAACCAATATCTTTATAATTTAGCCCTGCTTCTTCCATAGCTTGTGAAATAAGTTGAGGAATCCATTTAGCATGATGTTCAGCTGCTTCTCTCGGATGTATACCTCCCTTTTCTGGATATAATTGTTTTCCAGCCATAGCCAATATATTACCATCACTGTCTACAATTCCAACTCCTGTTTTTTCTGCAGTTCCTTCAATTCCTAAAGATATCAATTTAAATACACCATTTAAAAGTTTTTTTAAATTTTTGAAATAAAATCCACATAATAATTTTAAAAATAAGTTTTAAAAAAATTTTATTAAACTGAATTTATATTAACATAGATTTATATAATTTTTATCTATAATATATTTATAGAAATGAGTTAATTAATTTAATGAATTTAAAAAATAATAAAGAAAATTAAAATATTTATAATTTATTTAAGATGATAGAATGATAGAAGGATTAAAAACTTATGGCTCAGAGAAATTAGTAAAAGAATTGCAAAACTTAAAAAATCCTATTTTTATATGTACAATAGCTACAACTGAAACTTCTAAAATTCCAGGACTTACTGGTGCTGGAGCTAGTCCAAAACTTACTAAATACACTCCAGCTGGAGATGCAGAACTTATTTTAGATGGAGAGGTTAAATGTATGAAAGACATTCCACAAACAATTATTGGAGAAGTTGTTACCCCTACTCCATCAATGATTACAAAGGGTTCTCTTACACTTTGTGACTGTCCAGTTATGGTATTAGATGCTGGAAGTGAAATCAAAGCAAATTCTGATGTTTTTGATATAAGTGATGGAAAACATGGCAAAGACATTCGTACTGGAAAGGCTGTAGAAGAACCAGAAGAACTCTTTAAAAAAGGTTTTGATTTGGCTTTAATTTTATCTGAAAATTATGATTATATTGTAATTGGAGAAAGCCTACCTGCTGGTACAACTACTGCACTTGGTGTTTTAGTTGGACTTGGTTATGATGCTAAAGGAAAGGTCAGTGGATGTATGAATACTAATCCTCATGAAATGAAAAATGCAATTGTTGAAGAAGGATTAGCTAATGCTGGTTTAAAAGAATATAAAGGCAATGATCCCTTCGATGTAATTAGAGCTGTTGGAGATCCTATGCTTCCAGCTATTGCAGGAGTTCTTATGGGCTCTAAAGTACCAGTTGTTTTAGCAGGGGGAACTCAACTTACAGCAGTATATGCAATTGCAAAAGCATTAGACCCTGATTTTGACTTTTCAAACACTTGTCTTGCAACTACATCATTTGTAGTAAAAGATGAAACTGCAGATATCCTTGATATAACAGAACAAATAGGAGATATCTCTGTAAATGCAGTGAATCCTAACTTTGAAATATCTCGTGTAGAAGGACTTAAAAATTATACAGAAGGATATATTAAAGAAGGAGCAGGTGCTGGAGGTGCTATGTTTTTAGCACTTATGCTGGGAAATAAAATTGATGATATTCGCGAATCTATTGAAAATGCTTGTAGTTAAATTATTTTTAATTTAGCTATCTTTTTTTAAAATAAAAAATAATTCGTAGCAAGTGAAACAATGTATTAAATTAAAAAAAGTGCCTAAAATCGATTAAAAAAAGATGAAAATTATACAAAAATAGTTAGGAAAGAATTTCAGTCAAGGTTTTAGCCTAAGGGCAAAAAGAGCTTGGTGGTTATTCTTTAATAGAAATAAATGCTATTTTTCCACCTTTAATAACTTTTAAACCTTCATCATTATCTAATACCAAATTTAAAAAGTTATCAATGGCAATAATTTTTCCTTCTACTTCTTCCCAGTTTTTTAAACCAATGAGAACATCTTTGCCTTTAAATCTAGCAAACTGTTTATTTACTTGGAAATTGTCATTCATTATTTAGCCTCATTAAATTATAAAAAAAATTAAATTTAATAATTTTAATAATATTTATAAAATATTATTTATATTTAATCTATTATAAACTTATTTAATAAAGTTATAATATAAAGTCAAATTAGAAAATCAAAAATGACTAAATTAATTTAAATTTAATTCATTTAAAAGTTTATCTCTTTCTTTTCTAAGTTCATTTAAAAGTTTTTCATCATTACAACCATCTTTTTCTAATTTTGCTAAAGTGTGTGTAATTGCTTGTAATGTAGTTTCAAGTTGGTTTACTGACATGCTTTTTCTCCTTAAACCTTATAGAAATTTAAATTTTTAGTTATTTTAATAGATATCCAATGTCGTATTTTATTATGTTATTATGTATTTTATTATGTATTTTATATTATATATTGTTTCTGTATTATAAAATAAAAATTCTCCTAAAATAAAATATATACTAAAATCAATGCTTATTTTCCATACCATTCTTTCAAAACATCTAAATTATGAGTCATGTCTAATATTAAAGGAGTTAAAGTAGGTAAATTCTCTTCCATAATAATATAATCATCTGAATATTTAGGATTATCTTTATATAAAATACCATTAATCCAATAGTAAGGCCTTCCTCTAGGATCTATACGTTTTTCCACAGTAGGTTCATACATTCTATCTGCTAAAGGACAGATAATAGGATCATAAGAATCTGGATTTGCTGGAACATTTAAATTTAATAGATCAATTCCCTTTGGAAAGCCATTGTCAATAACTTTTTGAATAAGATCTCTTAAAATTTTTTGACTTGATGAAAAATCAATTTTAATATGTCCTTCATCAAACTTAATATCATCATCTGGAGTATGTTGGCTAACTGCAATGGTTGGGATTCCTAAAGAAGCTGCTTCTGTTGCAGCACCTAAAGTACCAGATGTTGAAAGTTCCCCTTTTCCAGTGTTTCTACCTGTATTTATTCCAGAAATTACTAAATCTGGTTTTTCATTCATAATTTCATAGATACCAATGGTAACTGCATCAGTAGGAGTTCCGGAAACTCCATATCCTATATCCCCATCTCTTAAATTTACTTCTTTAACTCTAAGTGACTCAAAGAGAGTTAATGCATGACCAATTCCACTTTGTTGTTTAGATGGTGCTACTACACAAGTTTCTCCAAACTCTTTAGCAACTTGTTTAGCTGCTAAAATACCTGATGCATTAACACCATCATCATTAGATAATAAAATTTTCATAGGAACCATCAAAATAATAAAAATTAGATAGCAAATAAATTAAATAAAAAATTAAAAAATCTATATTAAATCAATAAAATCCATATAAACCAAATAAAATATATATAAACTAAATAAAATAACAAAAAAGAAAGTGTTTAATTTTAAATTAAAATAAATTTAATATAAATCAATTAGTTTAAAATTATTTATTAGCAGAAATCAATTTTCTAGCTGCTCTCATATCATTATTATAAATATGGCCAGAACTAGAATAATAATGAACTCCACCAAAGTTTAATTTATCCCCCATTATTTCTTTATTTACTTCATCTTTCATTTTAATACCAATATATGTTATGAAAAACATATTAGAATAAAATGCCCCAAATATATCATTAGAACGGAAGAAACAATGAATAGTTAATTCTCCATCTCTTACAATAATCTGTAATACCTGTAAACATGGAATATCTTCTCTTTCACCATCTAATACAGGGTCAATAGTAACAGCTACTGCACGATTACTTCCAGTAGAAGTTAAAATCCTTTCTTTCATAGTTTCAAATTGATCTATACCAAAATGCTCTAAGATACGATTAGGATAAGTATAAACAAAACCTTGATCATCTCTTATTTCAAAAGATTTTACATATTCATATAAAGCATCTCCCTTAATCGGACATGAATCAATGTCAAATCTTCCACTTTTAACTTCTTTTAACATCAATTCAGAAGTCATATGTTGATATTTTGCTCTGAATTTTAAATCTAATGGATCATCAATATAATAATAATTACCAAGACTTTCTTTTAAATGATGATCACTGTCTTTATATGTTTCTTTTCCTTCTTTTAAGATTTTATTAACAAAATCTAAGTAACATTGACCAATAGATAACATAATAAACTATTCCTTAAAATTATAATTGAAAACAATCTAAATTTTTAAAAAAAAAATTCTGTTTCATTGTAAATTATATAACTAATATTATTATATAATTTCATTATTATAAATATTTTTAATTAATTTTAAAAAAAATTGAAAAGTTAAGAAAAATAATAAAAATTTAATAAATTAATAAAAATTTAATAAATTAATAAAAATTTAATAAAATAATAAAAAGTATAAAAAATTATGAAAAACTGAAAAGCTATGAAAAATTAATAAAAATTATATATTGAGAAAATATAAATATATTATATTAAAATTAGGATTAGGTGAAAATGTGGAAAAGCCACAATTAGTGAATTTTATAGCTAAAGTTCTTGAAGATTCTGGCTTTAAAGTTTATAAAAATTTTAAAACATCACAACAAGTTGTAGACATATATGCAATCTTACAAACATCAATGGGGGATTTCGGTTTAGTCGTTGCATGTAAAAACTATGACAAGGACTGGGAAGTTGGAATTGATGTTTTAAAAGAAATGGAAGTTATTGGTAAAAAACTTAAAGCATCTAAAGTTGCTGTTGTAACTAGTTCTGGTTTTTCTTCTCAAGCAAAAAGATATGCTCAAGAGAGAAAAGTCAAATTAATAGATAGAAACAACCTTGTTACTTTAGCTAAAAAATATTCAAATAAAAAGAAAGAAACAAAACAAAGATTAAAACGTGAAGCAGATAGACTCACTGATATTGATAGTGATTCATTCTATAAAGATGTTAACAGAGATTATATTGACAATAGGTCAAATTATGATAGAAGTTATGAATATGATAATAGGTTTCAAGGAACTTATGAAGATTATGAAGAATATGCTGAAGACATGGAATATTATGAGAATGAAGTTGGTGGATTAGAGTTAAGTCATTACGATGAGTACGATGATGATTTATATCGTGCTGAATTTTTAAATAAAACCTCTATAGATAACAATTCCGGCATAAATAGTTCTTTATTATCAAATCATCAAAAAGAAGCTCCGAAAAGAAGAAGATCTTTTCTTTCAAGCAGTAGATTAAATAATCCTCTTAGTCAAAGAAGAGGTGATTCTGATAATAGACAAAAGTTTATCTCTCATTCTGATAATGCATTAACTAAGTTTAGTAGACAAAGTCCTCAAAAACCAAGGAAACCTATTGGAGATATTATTAAACCTATATTAAGTAATCCTATAGCATCTGTTGCTATTGTTGTTATTATTTCATATTTAATTGGATTTATCCTTGGAAAAATAGCAAGAGTACCTACAGGATTTTTAGGAATCAGCGAACTTATAATAGCATTAGTATTATCCTATGGTATAGTATTATACGCAGATAGAGAAGCAGATGTTTTAGTAAAAGGAACAATTGTATTCTTTATTTCATTAGTAATTATTATAATATTGACTGTTGCTTTTTAGCCCCCTTTTTTAGCCATCTTCCAAGCTTTTTAGCCTTCGGCTAAAAGCCTTGACTAAAATTCTCTTTAAAGCGTTGAACTGAGAAAGTGCTCAACTAAGCCTAATTTTAAATCTTTAAAGCCATCTTCTTTTTTCTTTTTCATTTTAAAAAAAAAAATATTTTTTAAAATCTAGAAAAATATATCATTCTATTTTTTACGAACAATTACTCAAGAATCTGATATTAATAGCTAAATAAGTTTTAAAAAAATAAATATTGATAAAAAACTAGAAATAAATTTAAAATAATAAAAACTAGAAAAAATAAGAATTAAAAAAGTTTAAAAAATTCAGTCAAACTTTTTTAAAAGTTTAGAAGTGGTTCCGGCGAGATTCGAACTCACGATCCTCTCGTTGTAAGCGAGATATCATACCCCTAGACCACGGAACCAATTAAATGAATTAAAAAAAGAATTAATATTTATTAAAAAAACAAAAATTAATTCAAAAAATAAAATAGTTATAATGGTTCCGGCGAGATTCGAACTCACGATCCTCTCGTTGTAAGCGAGATATCATACCCCTAGACCACGGAACCATACTACACAATAGATATTGTTTACATATTATTTAAAACTTTCGATTAAAAAAATTTTAAATTATCATTGTTTTGAGATTTTATAAAAAAATAAGCAATTAATTAATGAAATACAAAAATATTAAATTAAAATCTTTAAAAGAAAGTAATATATTTAAAATATAAAAAATAAATAATTAATAAAGGACTTATTTTAAAAACTAGATTTCTAGAAAAAAGGAACTTAAAAATAATCAATCATAAATATATTAAAAACTAGATTTCTAGAGGAAATTAAAATAAAAAACCCTGATTAATTAACTACAATGACATTAATAAAATTACTTCTTATAAAAAAGGTGAAGATATGGCATTTGATGAAAATATGAAAGTTTGGATGGATGGAGAATTTCTAGCACTGAAAGATGCTAAAATTAGTATTCTCTCTCACGTAGTTCACTACGGATCTGCAGTATTTGAAGGTATAAGATGTTATGAAACTGAAAATGGACCTGCTGTATTCCGTTTAAAAGAACATGTAAAAAGGTTATTTGAATCTGCTAAAATTTACAAGATGGATATTCCATTTACTCAAGAAGAAATCTTTGATGCAATCATAGAAACTATTAAAGTAAATAACTTAAAAAGTTGTTATATCCGCCCAATAACTTACAGAGGTTTTGGTGAATTAGGTGTAAACCCCTTAAATTGTCCTGTTAACATCACTATTGCTGTGTGGGAATGGGGAGCATACATTGGAGAAGAAGAAATGAAACAAGGTGCAAATATTGGTATCTCTACTTGGAGAAAACCGGCACCAGACACATTACCAGTTCTTGCAAAAGCTGGAGCAAACTATATGAACTCTCAACTTGCTAACTTAGAAGCTAGAGAACATGGATATGATGAAGCAATTATGTTAGATTACCAAGGACATGTTGCAGAAGGTAGTGGAGAAAACATTTTCATCGTAGAAAATGGCAAAATCGTTACCCCTGATTTAGGTTCTTCTATTCTTCAAGGAATTACTAGAGACAGTATTATAACCATTGCAAAAGATTTAGGTTATAAAGTATCTGAAGAAGTAATTTCAAGAGAAAGACTATATTTAGCTGATGAAGTATTCTTTACTGGAAGTGCAGCAGAAGTTACTCCAATTCGTGCAATAGACAACAGACAAATCGGTATTGGAAGTAGAGGTCCTCTAACCAAAGAATTACAAGAAAAATACTTCGATGTAGTAAATGGTAAAACCGAAGATATTCACAATTGGTTAACCTATCTTGAATAAACTAGAAACACTAATTTTTTCTTATAAATAGTACTAAGTACTAAATTTAGTAGAAAAACAATTCTAGCTAACTTATTTCAATGAGATAAGTTATTTTTTTATATTGACTTAAAAAAGGTGAAATAATGGAGATTTTACAAGCAATTATCATTGGACTTGTCCAAGGATTAACTGAATTTCTACCAGTGAGTAGTTCTGCTCACTTAATCTTTGCTCAGCAAGCATTAGGTGTATCTGATGTGGGACTTGCTTTTTATGTATTATTACATGTAGGAACTCTTGTAGCAGTTATAATCTACTTCTTCCACGATATTGTAGAAATGATTAAAGGATTTATTTTAAGTCTTATTGATTTAAAGAATGGAAGATTTATCCCAGAACTCAAAAAAAATCCTTATAAAAAATTAGCATGGCTAACAATATTAGCTACTATCCCAGTAGGAATCGTTGGAATATTATTTAATGATATCATTGAAGAAATATTTACTGGATTAACTATCCCTGCATTATTATTATTGATAACTGGTTGTCTTTTATATGCCTCCCAAAGAATGAACAGTGGAAAAATAGATGTTACAAATTTAACCATAAAAGAAGCATTATTCATGGGATGTGGACAAGCATTAGCAGTTCTACCAGGTCTTTCTCGTTCAGGTACTACAATAGCTGCAGGATTATTTGCAGGATTAGATAAAGAATTTGCTGCTAAATTCAGTTTCATTTTATCAATTCCGGCTATTTTAGGTGCTGCATTAGTTAAACTAAAAGATTTAGGTGGAGCGAATATTGAATTAAGTGCATGTATTGCAGGATTTATTGTTGCAGTTATCTCTGGATACTTTGCAATTAGTTTCTTACTTAAAATCGTTAGAGAAAGAAGTTTAGACATTTTTGCTTACTACTGTTGGATAGTAGGGATAATTGTCTTAGTTGGTAGTTTAATAATTTAACTAAACTAATTAGTTGGTAGTTTAATAATTTAACTAAACTAAAATTTTTATCCTAATTATTAGTTTAATAATTTAACTAAACTAAAATTAAAATAAATTTAGAGAATATTTCTCTAAATTTTACTATTTTTATTTAATTTATATTCATTATAAAAATATACTATTTTTATTAAAATTTATTTAATTTTTTAATTTTATACAGAACAAAACCGAAGAAAAAATTAAAGCCCCTCATAAAATAATAAGATTAATGAAAAAATGTTTAAAAAAAAAGAATTAAAGTTTAGTAAAAAAAATAGTTAGAAGAAATAGTTAGAAAAAATAGTTAGAAAAGTAAAAAATAAATATTTTATAAAAGGTACTGCAAATTATAATTCTACTTTTATTCCCATTATTTCTTTTTTACCTTTTGCAATATCTCTTGCTATTTGAGCTGCACCAATAGCTCCAGATTCACTAGAAATAATTTTAATTGGATATTTGTTTTTAAAGTATTTATTTAATTTCGCCTCAAAATCTATAGGATCTTTCATAGACCCCATTGAGCCAGTAAGAACTATACCTTCAATATCATTATGACTAACTGCAATTAAACCTGCAATTTCCATAGCTACTGTCATAATCATAGTATCAATAGCTAGAATTGCTTTTTCATCACCATTTTTATAATTATTTAGTAGTTCATCTTTCATAAATGCAACTTTATTATCAATTCCAGCTATTTTAATAGCACCAGCATGTGAAAAGCATTCATTTGCAGTACGTCTGCCTTCATCAATATCTCTAATCATTTCCAAGTCAAGTGGCCCATGTACAACTCCCATAGCACCACAACAAGCATCAATAGCTCCTTTAATTTCCCCATTTTCAATTAATAAATCTACACTATTAGAACTAATATCTGCTACAATCATGTTTTCCCATTTAGTTTCAATATATGCATTATAAACTATACTGACCTTTTCAGGGCTTGCGTGATGAGAATAAGCTGCTTTAAATAAAGGATTTAGCCAATCACAACCTTTATGAATACCTGGAATCATTAAAACAGGAATATCTGTTGCTTCTATTTCACTATAAACAGATGTTCCTCCACCAGTTACTTTACCTGCACCATTTATTGAAAGAATTCCTCTATCTTCAACTTTTTCAATAGGAAGTATTGTACTAATACTATCTCCCATTGCATAAGTAACAATCATTAATTCAATATCATCTAAATCTATGCGTTTAGATAATTCTTCAATTGCTGATACTCTTCCAGCTTTACTATCTTCACGAGATATTTTAAAAACATCCGTAACTTGGCTTTCATTTATTATAGCAAATGAGATTCCAGTGGTTCCGTGATCCATACCTACAAATACCATTTTAATCACAATTAATTTTTAAATAATCATAAAATAAATTTTAAAATAATAAAATAGAATAATTATTAGTTAATTTAGATATATTTAACATAGCTTAAAAAGTTTTATATAAATCCTTAAATTAGAAAATATTCATAAGGAATAAGCATTCAAATAATTTAAAAAAATTATTTAGAAAAAATTAGTAAAATAGAAAAAATTATAATAAAATAAAAAATAAAAAAAGAAGCTAGTCTAAGAGTGAAAACCCCCAACTAGTGAAAAGTTTTAATCAAGGCTTTTTTAATCGAAGAGCAAAAAAGCTTGGATTTAATCTTCTTTTTGTAATCCACAAGCAACTCTTAATCTTTTACCAACAGTTTCGATGGTTTCATGTTCTTCAGCAACTCTCATTTCTTTTAAGTTTGCTGCATCAGTTGCGTTTTCATCTGCAAATTGTTGTTTGAAAGTACCATCTTGGATTTCGCCTAAAATTGCTTTCATTTCTTTTTTAGTTTCATCAGTAATAACTCTGCCACCTCTGGTTAATCCACCATATTCAGCAGTGTTACTTACATCATGCCACATACCTGCCATACCATTTTCATAGATGTCATCTACAATAAGTTTTACTTCGTGACAGGTTTCAAAATAAGCAATTTCAGGTTGGTAACCTGCTTCAACTAAAGTTTCAAATCCAGCTTTAATTAAAGCGGTGAGTCCACCACATAATACTGCTTGTTCACCGAATAAATCAGTTTCAGTTTCTTCTTGGAAAGTGGTTTCAATTACACCTGCTCTAGTAAGACCAACAGCTTTTGCCATACCTAATGCAAGTTGTAATGCATCTCCAGTAGCATCCTGTTCAATAGCTACTAAACCTGGAATACCGAAACCTTCTAAGTAAGTAGTTCTTACTCTAGAACCTGGACCTTTAGGTGCAAACATTACAATATTTACATCTTCACCAGGTTTAATTAAACCAAAGTGAATGTTGTAACCATGAGAAAATGAAATAGTGTTTCCAGCTTCAACATAAGGAGCAATTTGTTCATTGTAAACTTTTTCTTGGGTTTCATCTGGTAATAATATGTGGATAATATCTGCAGCTTCAGCAGCTTCTTCTATAGTTTTTACATTCATTCCATCATCAATAGCTTTTTGCCAAGATGAGCCTCCTTCTCTAAGGCCAACAATTACATTTAATCCACTGTCAGCCATGTTTCTAGATTGACCACGACCTTGACTTCCGTATCCAATTACTGCAATAGTTTTATCTGCAATAACTTCGGTATCAACATCGTCATCATAATACATTTTCATTTTAAAGACTCCTATAAGTTTTTAATAATTAAATAAATCTAATAATAAAGATTTAATTGTTTAATATCTTTTAGAACAAATAAATCAGTATATCCAATAGAAATAAACTAGTAAAAACTAAACAATCTAACTAGTTTATAGTATTAAATATAATGTTTATATATTTAATTTAATAGTTTATAAAATTTATCAATAGTATTAAAATTAATAAATTTATTAAGAATAATTAATTTCTAGCTTCCAATTTATTTTTAAATAACTGTTGATAAGACAATTGTTGTCAATGCAACAGTTTATATATGATGAAAATTATATTAATAAAATGCATATTAATTCCAATGAATAAAAGAATACTAAAATAAAAGGAGAAAAATATGTCACTTGAGAAATTTAAAGATAAAGATGCTTCTGAATTTCCCATAGGAAAACTAATTACAATGACTGCAAGAGGACATAGCTATTATCTAAATCGCCGCTTGGAAGATTTAAATATTAATGCTTCACAGTTACATTCTTTATTTGAAATAAAACATGAAAGAGAAATTAATCAGGACGAAATAGCTAAAAGATGCAATATAGATAAGGGTGCCATAGCAAGATCTCTTAGAAAATTAGAAGATAAAGGATTAGTTTTAAAAGAAATCGATAAAAATAACAGACGCCAAAATAAGATTTCACTCACTTCCAAAGGTGAAGAGATAATTAAAGAATCCACAAAAATTTTAAATGAATGGGAAGAAGAAGTATTCAAAGACATTAAAGATGAAGATAAAGAATTCATTCAAAACTTCTTAAAAAAGACTGTTATAAAAACAATAAGTCTTAATAAAGAGCTAAAATAATTAAATTAAATCGCTTAATAATTAAACAAGATTTTATATTAATAATAGAAGATTAAATTTGATTAAATTAATTAAATTAATAATTAACAAATTACCAAATCTTATAAGGGGAAAATAACTAATGTTAGAAACTAAAGATAAAAATGAAAATATTGAAATGATTACAGGGGATCCTAAAAGAGCTATAAGAAAGCTAAGTGTTCCTATGATGGTCTCAATGCTTTTAATAATGATGTACAATATCGCAGATAGTATTTGGGTAGCAGGTCTTGGTGCTGATGCACTTGCTGCAATTGGATTTATCACACCCCTATTTACCATTCTTGTAGGACTTGGAAACGGTATAGGAGCTGGTGCAAACTCACTTATTGCAAGATACATTGGTGCAAATGACTTTCTTGAGGCAAATAATGCTGGACTACATGCAATTGTAATCTCAGTTATAGTATCAGCAATATTTACATTTATAATGCTTACTGCAATGGTGCCTATTCTCGAAATAATGGGTGCAGGAGATACAATACAATACGCTCTTGACTATGGATACATCATATTTGGATTTTTATTCATATTTGTATTTTCAGGAGTATTATCTGCAATATTTAGATCTGAAGGAGATATGAGAAGAGCAACTATAGCAATTGCTGTAACAGCAATACTAAATATAATTTTAGACCCAATATTTATTTATTATCTCAATATGGGAATTATGGGAGCTGCATGGGCAACAATTATCTCTTGTACTGTGTCAATTCTTGTAATGAGTTATTGGATTTGGATTAAAAAAGACCTTTTCCTTGATTTAAGCCCTAAAAACTTTAAATATAAAGGAAAAATCATGACAGATACACTTCAAGTAGCTATCCCATCAACCCTTGAAAATATTATCTTTTCAGCACTAGCAATTATGATTAATTCTATGCTTGTTATTGCAGCAGGAACAACTGCAGTAGCAGTTTATACTGCATCTATGAGAATTGTACAGTTATGTATGATTCCTATGATTGGTATTGGTACAGCTGTACTTACAGTAGCTGGAGTAGCCTATGGTGCACATAATTATAATAATCTTAAAATAGGCCATAGTTATGCTATTAGATTAGGATTTGGAGTATCCATTATACTTGGAGCTATAATGATTATATTCTCAAGTCAAATAGCAACTGCATTTAGTTATACAAGTGCAAGTGCAGCACTTGCACCAGAAATAGCAACTGCAATAAGTATTTTAAGTCTTTTTGTACTTGCTATACCACATGGTATTATGTCATCTATGATGTTTCAAGGAGTTGGAAAAGGAACTTACTCCCTTATCATTACACTTCTTAGGTCTCTTATATTAGAAACAGTTACTGCATATCTATTCTGCTTTATATTTGGTTGGGGATTACCAGGTATTTATGCAGGAGTAGTATTCGGTTGTTTCCTCGGAGGAACAGTCGGATATCTATGGGCTAAATTCTTCATTAAGAAGTTTAAAAAGATAGCTAAAGATAGCTATGGTGCTGTAGTAGCTGCTAAATAAATAGCTATTTAATAGCTATTTATTTTTCACTCTTTTTTTTAGAATTTTATTCATAAATATTTTCTATAATTTTATTTCTTATTTATGAACTTATAATTATATATCAGAATTACCTAGTAAAAAATCAACTAAGTTTAAATGCTTGATTCCATTATTAGACATATCAGCATCGTCCATAGTGATTATATATTTAGGATAATTATCCTTAATCTTATTTAATAGAGCAAATTCTCTTTCAATTGTCTCATCACTTGCTAAAAGATATGAAACTTGAACATAAATAATATTTGATTGTTTTTTACAAACAAAATCAATTTCTAAATCACCAAATTTGCCAATATTAATATTGTATCCTTTTCTTAAAAGTTCAATATAAACAATATTTTCTATAACTCTTGTAATATCTCTTTGATTATGACCGATCATCACTTGTCTAAATCCCAAATCACATAAATAATATTTTTCTTCATGTTTTAATATTTTCTTAGATTCTAAATTTTCACGTTTTACTTGATAGATTAAGCATGCATTTTCAAAATATTTTAAATAATTATAAATCGTATTAACAGATAAATTGACCATATCCTGTTTTAATCTATTGTAAATTTTATTTGCAGAAAAAGTTTGAGAAATATTATACATTACAAATCTCATAATTCTATCTAATAAATCAACATTTTTAATATTATTTCTTTGAACAATATCTTTAAGTACAATAGAATTATATAGATCCATCAACACTATTTTTCGATCATCCCCTTCATAATCAAAAGTAGAAGGCATCCCTCCATTTTCTAAATAATTATAAAAATGTGTTTTAAAATCATTAGAAATATTATAATAAGTAATGTATTCTTTAAACGAAAAGGGATAAACATTTAATTCTAGATAACGGCCAGATAAATAAGTTGCAAATTCGCCAGACAATAATTTAGAATTAGAACCTGTAATATAAATATCATGATTTCCTTTAGCAAAATAGGAGTTAATTAATTTTTCCCACTTAGGAATAGCTTGTATCTCATCAAAAAATAAATAAATCTCACCTTCTAAATTTTTAGTTTTATCTGAGATAAAATTTTCTAGTTTATTAATATCATCGATTTCAAAATAATCACTTAGTTCAAAGTTAATCCAAATAATATTTTCTTCTTTAATTCCTTCTTCAATTAAATAATCAATAATTTGTTTAAGAATTGTTGATTTTCCAGAACGTCTTGGACCTATTAAAACTTTAATAATAGGTTTATTTATAAAAGGCTTAATTTTATCAATATATTCAGTTCTTTTAATAATCATGCAATCACAACCTATTAGTCTATTATTTATTTTTTAAATAATATAAAGTTTTCATTTAACTGAAAATAAAACTAAAAAATAAGAAAAGTTTTCACTTAACTGAAAATAAAACTAAAAAATAATAAAAATTTGCACTTAGGTAAAAACATTGAATAAAAAAGTTCAGTGATTTAGATTCGGTAAAAAACAGCAAAAAAGATTTAAGTAAAAATAAAATAAAAAAAAGAAAAGTAATTAATAAAAATTACTCCCAAATATTGATAAAAATTTTTAATCAATGTTCTAGATACTAGTCTGTAGATTGAGTTAGTAATGAGCTCTAGCTACAGCAGTAGGTCCAGTACGAGCTATCTTTTTAATACCAAATGGTTTAAGTAATCTTAAAAATGAATCAATCTTTTCAGGATTACCAGTAACTTCCATTGTAATATTATCATCACATACATCAATGATTTTAGCTCTAAAAATATCTGCATATTGTATAATTTCAGATCTTGATTTTTCTTTAATTGTTTTAACTTTAACTAAACAAAGTTCTCTCTTTAAAACATATTCAGGATCAATATCTTTAATTTTTACAACATCAACAAGTTTATGTAATTGTTTAATAACTTGTTCTAAGACCTTTTCATCACCTCTTACAACAAAAACCATTCTTGATAAGTTTTCAACTTCAGAAGAACCTACAGTAATACTATCAATGTTAAATCCACGTCTAGTAAATAAACTAGCTACTTTTTGAAGTACACCTGGTTTATCTTCTACTAAAGTACTAATAACATGAGAATTTTTAGCCATATTATTTTCCTCCTTCAATAGATTGAGAATCTTTAGAAAGTTCTTTTTCATCTAAATTAATATTTTTAACATCACTTTCATATTTATACTCACCTAGAATGTCAGTTATAGCTCCACCTGGTGGGAACATTGGAATAAACTCATCCTTTTCAACAGTAATATCTAAAAGCATAGCTTCATTATCTTTTAATGCTTTAGGTAAAATATTTTGAGTTTCACCAAGTCCTTCAACTCTTTCTGCATTAATTCCATAACTTTCTGCTAATTTAACAAAATCTGGAGTATTTCCCATATCAGTTTGTGAGTATCTTTTATCATACATTTTATTTTGCCATTGGTAAACCATTCCTAATTTTCTATTGTTTAAAATAGCAATGACTACTGGAACATCATACTCTTTAATTGTAGCAAGCTCTTGGGAAACCATCAAAAATCCACCATCCCCTACAATAGCAAGTACTGCTTCATCAGGACATGCTACTTTAGCACCAATAGATGCAGGCATACCAAATCCCATAGTTCCAAGCCCTCCTGATGAGATAAACTTACGAGGTTTTGAAATATCTAAGAAGTGTGCCGCCCACATTTGATGAATACCTACATCAGTAGTTACAATTGTATCTTCATTAATAGAATTTGCAATTTCTTTAATTACTTGTTGAGGTTTTAGTGGAATATCATTATAACTTACTCTTGGTATTGTAGATTTTTTAAAGTCTACAATAGATTTTAACCAAGCACTTTTATCACTTGGACTGCCTTCTAACTCTTTGATTAATTGGTTTAGTACAATCTTTGCATCACCTACAATTGGTAAATCTACATGTACATTTTTACCAATCTCTGCAGGATCAATATCAATATGGATAACTTTAGCATTAGGCATAAATTCATCTAACTTACCAGTAGTTCTATCAGAGAATCTACATCCAATTGCAAGTAAACAATCACTTTTATTTACATTTTGATTAGCTACTTGTTTACCATGCATTCCAAGCATACCAATAGATAAATCCTCTTTCTCATCAATAATACCTTTACCCATTAGTGTGGTAGCTATAGGAGCTTTAATTAACTCTGCAATTTTTTTAAGCTCTTCTGATGCACCTGATAATATAGTACCTCCACCAGCTAAAATAAATGGCCTTTCTGCTTCAAGAAGCATTTTAGCAGCTTTTGCAATTTGCTTATCGTTACCTTTGGTAGTAGGTTTATAACCTGGAGTAGGTATAGTTCCTAATAGATATTCATCTAATTCTTGCTCTTGCACTTCTTTAGGAATATCAATTAAAACTGGGCCATTTCTACCAGTTGAAGCAATTTCAAAACTGGTATTAATAATACTTGGAATATCATTTGCATCTTTAGGTTGATATGAATGTTTTGTAATAGGCATTGTAATACCCATAATATCTACTTCTTGAAATGCATCATTACCAATTAAATTACTAACTACCTGTCCAGTAATTGCAATTAATGGAGAAGAATCCATATATGCATTTGCAATTCCAGTAACTAAGTTAGTTGCACCAGGTCCAGAAGTAGCTAAACAGACACCAACTTTACCAGAAGCTCTTGCATAACCTTCTGCAGCATGTGCTGCACATTGCTCATGTCTAACAAGTATATGCCTTAAATCTGAGTCATATAACATGTCATAAAATGGAATAACAGTACCTCCAGGGTAACCGAATATGGTGTCAACACCTTTATCCATTAAAGCTTTTATAATAGCGTCTCCGCCTCTCATTTTCATACATCCTTTTATTTGATAATATTTTAAACATTTTATAAATTTGATTTTGATTTGTAGTGTAATAATATATATCTAAAGATAGATATAAATATTAACATATATTAAAATTTGAAACTTAATATATTATCAAATACAAAGTAATCATAATGAATAGTTTCGAAGTTTAAATAAGAAAATAAACATTGTTTGAATAATTTAAAAATTAAAATTTAAAACTCTTAAATGGAGAATTAAAAATGAAAGTATTAGTTGTTGGAACCGGTGCAAGAGAACATGCAATCTGTGATGCATTAAAAGATGATGTAAAATTATATGCTTATATGAGCAAGAACAATCCTGGAATTAGTAAAATATCTACTTTCAAAAAAGGAGATGAAGGAGAAGTTGATGAAGTAGCTGAATTTGCAAAAGAAAATGAAATTGAACTAGCTATTATCGGACCTGAAGCTCCTCTTGGAAAAGGAATTGTAAATGCTTTAGAAACAGTTGGAATCCCTTGTGTTGGACCAGCACAAGAATCAGCAAGAATTGAAACTGATAAATCATTTATGAGAAACTTATTTGAAAAATATGAAATTAAAGGATCTTTAACTTACAAAGTATTTGATAACTACGAAGATATCAGTGCATTTTTAGATGAATATGAGAAAGATGTTGTAGTAAAGCCTGTAGGTTTAACTGGAGGTAAAGGTGTAAAAATCGTAGGAGATCACCTTAAAGACAATCAAGATGCAAAAGCTTATGCAAAAGAGGTAATGGACAATGCAATGGGAGGATTTGCACAGGTAATTATTGAAGAAAAAGTGGTAGGTGAAGAATTTACCATCCAAGCATTTTGTGATGGAGAAAACTTAGCTCCAATGCCTGCAGCACAAGATCATCCCCATGCCTTTGAAAATGACCAAGGATTGATTACCGGAGGAATGGGTTCATACTCTGATGTAGGTGGATTATTGCCATTTTTATCTAGGGAAGACTACGATGAAGCTGTTGAAATTATGAAAGAAACATTAAAGGCAATAGCTAAAGAAACCACCCCCTACAAAGGAATTCTCTATGGCCAATTTATGTTATCTAAAGATGGGCCAAAATTGATTGAATACAATGCAAGGTTTGGTGATCCAGAAGCAATGAATGTGCTTCCACTTTTAAAAACTCCAATGGTTGATGTGTGTAAATCAATAGTAGATGGAAGTCTTGGAGATGTTGAATTTGAAGATTTGGCTTCTGTATGTAAATATATCGTACCTGATGGATACCCAGATACTCCCCATGCCGGTGAAATCATTGAGCTAGATGAAGAAGCTATTGAAGCATTAGGTGCAAAAGTGTTCTATGCAGCTGTAAGTGAAGAAGAAGGTAAAATCTTTCTTTCTGGTTCCAGAGCTTTAGGAATCGTTGCTCAAGGAGAAACAATTCGTGATGCTGAAAAAATAGCTGAAGAAGCTTGCAACTTAGTTAAAGGAAATGTTTACCATAGAAGAGATGTTGGAACTGAATCTTTAATCCAAAAACGTATCGATCATATGGAAGCAATTAGAAATGGATAAATAATTTAAAATTATTAAATTGTTAATCAACTAATAATAGAAATGAATTAGTAGTTCAAGCTTATTAGATTATTAGTCAACTAATAGCTAATAAGTTAATTGTCCAATAGTGGGCCAGTAGTTAATCAATTCCTAAACTGATTAATTACTAATACTTTAAAATAAAGATTTTAATAGAAATTCAGTGATTCGATGTCTAAATCTACAAAATCTAGAAATACAACCTTAAAAAAGGTAAAAAAATTAGAAAGGCAAGGAAAATACCTCAAAGCCTTAAAGGTTTGTGATGAATATTTAGACAATACTATCGCTGAAGAAAGCTTAATTTTATTAAAAATCGACATTTTAGTGGAATACTATAATAATGATGATTTTATAGGATTGATTAATGAATACAAAATCAAATTAACTAATTTTTTAGAGGAAGATAAAGAAATAGAGCTTTTAAAAATCTACAACACTTTAGATAATTATCTTGAATTAAAGACTCAGAATTTAGCTACTGAAGGTATAGTTAAATCATATCTTGCTGGAGGATTATTAATAGATAATCTAGAAACTATTTTAGTATTAAATGAAATGGTTAAAGATAATTATAAAAATCTAGAAGAAGATGAAGAATATATTGAAAAAACTATGATTCCACAAGACCTTGAAAACTTTGTAGAAAATGTTTTAAAAACATCTTACCAATATTTAGAGCTTATTCTTACTAATCCTAAAGCCCAAATAGCTGATTCTAATTTTAATTTAGATGCAATTAGATCTAAATTAATACAATTCTTAAAACCTAAAAAAGAAGAACCAGAAGAAAAAATAGTAAAATCAGCTGAAAAGATAACAATTGAAACCGTAGCTGAGCTTGAAAGTGAAAGTGAAAAAGAGTTATTAAAATCAAATGATGATACTGAAATAAGCAGAGAATACAGTACTGAAGATGAAATTCAAGGTCTAAAGGATATTATTTCTTATTTAAATAATAAAAATGAATTTAAAAAAGCTTTAATATATCAAAGAAAACTTGTTAAATTAGCAAGAGAAGAAAATATTAAATTTAAAGAAGAAACCGATTCAAAGCAAAGAACACTTTCTGATTTTTAAATTTAATATTTTTCATACCCCCTTATTTTTTAATTATAGAATTTTATTATAAACTAAATTACTTTTTTAATTATAGCAATTAACTTAAAACCCAATTACCTATTTAATTATACCATTAACTTAAAACCCAATTACTTTTTTAAAGCTATTTTTACTTATTTATTATAAAATGCATTTAATGCATTTATAAATGTGAAAGTTTTAATAATATTAAAAATAAATATTTAACTTTATTATACTAAAAAATTATATAAAATAAGTATTTTTATAATAAATTTTATGAAGGAGTCTAAAATGAGAAGTCTTTTATCAATAAGTGATATTGAAAATGAAGTTGTAAAAATCCTAGATATTGCAAGTGACTTCAAAGCTGGAAAAATAGAGGAGAAACCTCTTAAAAATCAAAAATTAGCAATGATTTTTCAAAAATCATCTACAAGAACAAGAGTTTCTTTTGAAGTTGGAATGTATGAATTAGGTGGAACCGCATTATTCTTATCAACTAATGATATTCAATTAGGAAGAGGAGAACCTATTAAAGATACTGCAAAAGTTTTATCTAGATTCGTTGATGCAATAATGATTAGAGCTATTGAACATGATGATGTTATAGAACTTAGAGATGAATCAGATGTGCCAATTATAAATGGTTTAACTAATTTAGAACATCCATGTCAAGCATTAGCAGATATGTTAACTGTTAAAGAACATAAAGGTGGATTTGATGGTAAATTCGTTTATGTTGGTGATGGAAACAATGTATGTAACTCTCTTTTATTAATATGCGGATGTTTAGGAATGGATATGGTAGTAGCTTGCCCAGAGGAATATAAACCAAATGAAGAAATTGTAGCTAAGGCAGAAGGCTATGCAAAAACAAATAATTCTACAATAACTATTACAAATGATGTTAAATCTGCTGCAAGTGGTGCAGATGTTATCTATACTGATGTTTGGGTAAGTATGGGTGATGAAGAAGAAGAGAAAAAAAGAAGATTTGAATTTAAAGATTATCAAGTAAATCAAGAACTTATTGATTTAGCAGATGATGATGTAATCTTTATGCACTGTTTACCTGCAATTAGAGGTGAAGAAGTAAGTGCCGAGGTAATTGATGGACCTCATTCTGTAGTATATGATGAAGCAGAAAACAGAATGCATGCTCAAAAAGCAGTATTATATTACTTCTTAAAAGAATTACAGTGAAAATAATATTAACTTCTTAGAAATCAATCTTAAAATAAAAATATATCCATTCTTAAAATCTTACAATGAAAATAATTATTAAATTATTTAAAATAATTTAAAAAAGTATAATAGGCTCCAATTATTTTAAATATGTTATTTAGAAAAAAGGGTGAAAAAATGGACTTTAATGACCCTGCATTAGAACATTTAGTAAATAAAATTACAATCGCATTAGAAGAAAACAATAGAGAAGAAGCAACAAGATACATGGATATCATCATTGAAGAGTATCCAGAACTTGCAAACATTTTAATGAATTCTATTGAATTCCAAGCATTAATAGCTGAAAATGAAGAAATAGCTAATAATGAGACAGACAAACAATCCCAAGCTATCAGTGCTGAAGAGATTATTAAACCTGGAAACACTGCTGAAATTGATGAAAAAAGAATTATTGATGATATGAATGCAATGTTAGATATTGAACCTAGCACTGCACAAGAATATATTCAAAAAGGAAGTGTTTTAACAATTACTGAACAATTTGAAGATGCTATAGATTGTTTTGATAAGGCTTTAGAATTAGACGAAAATAATCTTTCTGCTTTAATTTCAAAAGGAAATACTTACGAACTTATGGAAAAATACGAAGAAGCTTCTAAAGTTTATGATATTGTAATGAAAGTGGAAGTAAATGATATTTATGACTTGATGAGTAAAGGATATGTCCTTGAAAATCATCAAAGATTTGAAGATGCTTTAAAAACTTATAATAAAGCTTTAAAGAGAGATAAAAATAATTCTAACATTCTTTTTTTAAAA
The DNA here is from genome assembly GCF_900114585.1 of Methanobrevibacter olleyae. NCBI lineage: Archaea > Methanobacteriati > Methanobacteriota > Methanobacteria > Methanobacteriales > Methanobacteriaceae > Methanobrevibacter > Methanobrevibacter olleyae. The sequence goes on from NZ_FOTL01000024.1 coordinate 26,749, forward strand.
GGAAGTTGTTTAATTAAACTCCAAAAGCATAAAGAAGCTATTAAAACTCTAAATGATTGTATTGAAAGATACAGTGATAATCCTTATGAAACTATTTTTGAATTGGAAAATGCCTATCACAACAAAGGTGTCAGCTTACATGCTTTAGAAGAAGATGATGAGGCACTTGAAGCATTTAGTCTTGCTTTAGGAATTAACCCAAATTACCATTACACTTATTATGAAATTGGCATTATCCAAGAAGACAGACAAAAATACGAAAGTGCTTTAAAAAACTATGAAAAATTCTTAGAATTTGATAATACTGACTCTGAAGTTGTAGAAGCAAAAGAAAGAGTTGAAGAATTATTAAAAGAATAATTTTAAAATAAATTAAAAAATAAGTACTTAAAAATTATTATAAAGTATCTAATTATCAATTATTTTATAATAATTTCTTTTTTTATGAAAAAATAACTAGTTCGATATAATAAGAACTAATAAAAATATTCCAATTTTCCAAAAATAATAAATTAAAAATGAAAAAATAAAATAAAAAAAATAGAAAAATAAAAAAATAGTAAAAAGCAGATCACTTCTACTATTAGAATAATAGAAAAATAGTAAAGAGCAAATCATTCCCACTATCAGAATGAACTTTAATCAAATTTTTATCAAAAAAGTTTGGAAAATTTTTAATCAAGGATTTAGCCAATCATTAATTGAAAAAATTTTGGTCAAGGTTTTTAGCCGAAGGCTAAAAAGCTTGGCAGAAGGCTAAAAAGCTTGGCAGAAGGCTAAAAAGCTTGGCTACATCATCTCAGGAGCATTTACTCCTAAAATATCTAATGCATTTCTTAAAGTAATTCTCGCTTTTTCAACTAAAATTAATCTTGCATTCTCTACATCAGAACCAATTACCTGTTCTGCTTTATAGAATCTATTAAATGCACCAGCTAAATCTTGACAATATTGAGCAACTGGATGCACTCTCTTTATATTAGCAGAATCTTCAATCAAACTTGGGAATTTAGCAATTAATTTTACTAGCTCTTTTTCAATGTCATCTAAAGACCAGTTATCTTCCACTACAATATTATCTAAATCAATGCCATTTTTTTCTTGAGCTTTTTTAAGTAATTTACAAGCTCTTGCATGAGCGTATTGAATAGAAGCACAACCTCTTTCAAAACTTAAAGCTTCGTCCCATTTGAAAGTTATATGTTTTTCAGGAGATAATCTTGCAATATAATATCTGATTGCACCAATACCAATATCTTCAGCTATTTCATCAATAGTTGCTTCATCAAGGTCAGGCCTTCTAGATGTAATTTCTTCTTTAGCTCTACTTACTGCTTCATCCATTAATTCATCTACAGAGATAAATACTCCCCTTCTTGTAGACATAGACCCTTCAGGTAAGGTAATGAATTCATAGAAAATAACTTCCATTTTATCATCATTTGGTTCAGTTACTTCTAATATTTCAAGAGCTATAGATACTTGTTTTGCAGCTAATTTATGATCTGAGCCAAAGATATCTAATACTTTATCACATTTTTTACATTTATATATATGATATGCAATATCTCTTGTAGAGTAAAGTGAAGTTCCATCTGCTCTTCTTAATACAAGATGCTTATCAATATCATACTCAGTTAAATCTAAGTATAATACATCCTCTTTTCTCGCATAGCCAATTTCATATAATTCCTGAGTGATTTTATCAACAATACCTGTTCTTACAAATTGGCCTTCCCAAACAAATGCATCATGAATAATATTCATTCTTTTTAAAGTTTCTTTTACACCTTCAAGACAACTGTTTACTGCATACTCGAACTTTTCATCAAGTTCAGATGGTCCGCCTTCATATTTTCTAATAGTTGCATCTACAACATCAGATAATGAATCATCTTCTTTTAATATTTGGTTAACTTTAAAGTATAATTCTCCAACTTTATGATCTATTTTCTCAGATGGTTGATCTTCTAATTTTAAACCAAGCTCTTCCATACCGAAAACAATCATAGCTAATTGTCTACCCATATCATTAACATAGTATTGGGTATCTACCTCTCTACCTGCCATTGTTAAAAGTCTTCTTAAAGAATCCCCAAGAATAGAGTTTCTAATATGGCCAATATGCAAAGGACCATTAGGGTTAGCTGAAGTATGTTCTAAAATGATTTTTTCATATACTTTATCAAGTTGACCATAATCTTCATTAACTGAATCTAATAATTGCTTTGCAAAGATATCATGATTAATAAAGAAGTTTACATAAGGTCCAGTAGCTTCAACTTTTTCAAATATTTCTGGAAGTTCTGTCTTTTCTACAAGTTCAGGAGCAATTAAATTTGGAGCTTTTCTTAAATGTTTAGCTAATTGAAATGAAACAGTACTAGCTAAATCACCTAATTCTGGATTAGGTGGAAACTCTAATTTAATTTCATCTTCAAATTCACAGTCCAACTGATTAACTGCTTTTTTTAAAGCCTCTTGAGCTTCAGATTTTATTTTAAAGTACATATAAACACCGAATAAATATAAATTTCTAAGTTATAAAATAGATTCTACTAGCTAAATTAAAGCTATTTCCTATTAAAAAATTATGATTAAAATAATAAAAATAATGATTAATTAAAATTGGTTTAAATTTATAGCAATTCAATAAATTGATTATAAAATTAAAATAATTAATCATGAAATTTTAAAGTCCTCTAATCCATATAGAGATATATCCTATTTTAGGGATAATTATAGGTTGATCGCCAAAAGTTAAAACCCTTGAAGTTATTTGCTTTTCTGTAACCCAATAAGGATCAGCACCCTCATTATTATCCCCCTTAATCTTAAATACAGTAGTACCATTAATTTTACCAATATCAATTACTCTATGAATAACTGGCCCTTCATGCCAAACTGCATCATAAACTACAATATCTCCAACTTTAACATCAGCGGGACTAAATTCTTCTATTCCTAGTAAGTTAGCTTTTTCAAGTACTACAATATCTCCCCTATACATAACAGGTTCCATACTGCCAGATACAACTACATTTAAGTGTTGTGCAATAATAAGGACAACTGCTATAAGGATTATATAAACTGCTATTTCTTTTAAATCTATATCCAAAATAACACCTTTTTTATATTTTTTATAAATTAATTAGTAAGAATTATAAAAATTAAAAATTTTAATCATTAAATATTTAAAAAAATTTTTAATAGCATTATAATATAAATAATATCTTTCATAAAATATTTAAATTTAATTAAAAATAATATTAAAAAATAGAAATAGGGTAGAAAAAATGAAAATAAAAAAAGAATAAGAAACCCCCAAATAAAAAAATGAAAATAAAAAAAATAAAAAAATAAAAATAAATAAAGAAAAGATAATAAAAGCTATCTTAGAACAGCCCCTTCATCTGCAGAGGAAACTGAACGTCTATATATATTCAACCATCCTTTTACCTTTTTCTCTGGCAAATCTGCATTTTCAATTCTTTCTTTAATTTCTTCATCAGATAATTCAACATTTAAATTTCCATTAGTTATATCAATTTCAATAATATCTCCATCTTTTAATGCTGCAATTGGCCCTCCACTCATAGCTTCAGGAGATACATGACCTATACAAGGACCTCTTGTACCACCAGAGAAACGTCCATCAGTAATTAAACCTACATTTTTAATACCCATTCCCATAATAGCTGATGTTGGGTTTAACATTTCTCTCATTCCAGGACCTCCTCTTGGCCCTTCACATCTGATTACAAGGATGTCTCCTTCTTTAAGTTCATGGTTAAAAATAGCTTCAACAGCATCTTCTTCACTATTATAAACTTTAGCTGGTCCTTTAAGTTGCATTAAATCTTCAGGTACAGCTGCAGATTTTACAATAGAACCATTAGGGGCAAGATTACCTTTTAATACAGTTAGTCCTCCTGCTTCATGAATAGGATCTTCAAGTGAATGAATAACCCCATTACCACTAACCTTTGCATATTTTAAGTTTTCTTCTAAAGTTTTTCCAGTGCAAGTCATAACATCAGTGCTTAATTTAGATTCAATTGTTTTTAGTACTGCTGGAATTCCTCCATCTTCATGTAAATCTGCCATAGTGTCTTCACCTGCAGGAGATAAAAGTGTAATATGAGCTACTTTATCACTTATCTTGTCAAATAAATCTAAATCTGCATGAATACCTTTCTCTTCAAGTTCATATGCAATAGCTGGAATATGTAATGCAGTGTTACTTGAACCACCAAGAGCCATATCCATTGCAATAGCATTTTCAAAAGCCTCTTGAGTCATAATGTCAGAAGGTTTTAAATCCTCTTGCACCATTTCTACAATCCTTTTACCAGTAGCTATTGCTAAATCTTTTTTAGCATCAGATAATGCAAGAGTTGTAGCACAATATGGTAAACTCATACCAAGAGTTTCAGTTATACATGCCATAGTATTTGCTGTAAATAAACCAGAACAACTTCCTGCACCAGGACATGCACAATTTTCCAATTCATATAATTCTTCTTCTGTAATTTTACCAGAGGATAATTCACCAACTGCTTCAAATACAGTGATTAAATCGGCATTTTTCCCTTTAAAATGACCTGGTGCCATTGGTCCACCAGTTACAAAAATAGAGGGAATATCTAATCTTGCAGCTGCCATTAACATTCCAGGAACAACTTTATCACAACTTGGCATTAATACAAGGCCATCAAAACAATGTCCCATAGTCATACTTTCTACAGTGCTTACTACGATTTCACGTGAAGCAAGTGAATATTTCATACCTTCATGATTCATTGCAATTCCATCACAAATAGCCATAGTATCAAATTCAAATGGAATCCCTCCAGCTTCTCTTATACCCTCTTTTACATATTCCACTAATTCTCTAAGGTGAATATGACCAGGTACAATATCTGTATAACTATTTGCTATTCCAATAAATGGTTTATCAAAATCATCATCTTTTAATCCGCAAGCACGAAGTAATGATCTATGTGGAGCTCTTTGTACCCCTTTTTTTACATTATCACTATTCATAACAATCATCCAAATAAAATTAATAAATTATTTATTTTGCCTCTATAATTATAAAATTAAAATCAAAATTTAAATTGATTTTAAAATTTAAATTGATTTTAGTTAATTATTTATTAGTAACTAATATTTATTAAATTTAATTTATTAAATAGTTTCCTTATTTACGAATAGTTTAAAAAAATATAAAAATAGAAATAAGGAGAAAATCAAAATTAAAAAATTTAAAGATTAAAGGTTAGAAAATTTAAATAGTATATCTTGTATAAAAAGTAAAAAAAGTATAAAAAGTAAAAAATAAATAATAGAAAAATGATTAAAGCTAATCTGATTTAATCATAGTTAAAATCATTTTATATGGTCCTTTAACTGCTTGTAAAGCATGTGGGATATTTGCAGGCATGATAAGCATTTCACCTTTTTTAACAGTATGCCCTTCACCTGCAAGAGTAATTTCTGCTTCACCATCAATTATTTGAACCATAGCATCAAAAGGAGCACTATGTTCACTTAATCCTTGTCCTTGATCAAAGGCAAATAAAGTTACTGTGCCTAGTTCTTTTTTAATAACTTCCATACTTACAACAGAGTCTTTCTGATATTCAATCATACTTTCCATTTCGATTGCTTTTCCTTTTATATCCATAGTAATTTCTCCTTTTAATTTGTATATAATTTATTAAAATTATTGTAATAAATTTATTGAATAATTAATATAATTTATTGAAGAATTAATATAATAAATTTAATGAATAATTAATTTTAATAAATCAAGTTTAATGAGTTTTAAAGAAAATTTAAGTTTCAAGATTAAAATATCTAATTAATACTTTATTTGTATATATAATTTTTTTATAATTTTTTTAAAAAAAATAAATTACAAATAATTAGGGGGTGAATAAATTATACAGATTTTGATTATTAGATGTTAATTAACTAGACATTTAAATCTCAAAACTTAAATTGTAAATATGATCTTTCGAATGGTAAAATTGACAATTAATAATAAATAAATAAATTATGGGGATTTAACCCATAATTTTCTTAATATCTTCTTTAGGAGTTGATATTGGAGTTAAGTTGAAGTTTTCAACTAAAACATTTAAAATATCATCATTAGCCCATGCAGGAAGAATAGGTCCAATGAGTATATCAGTTTTTCCAAGGTATAGTAAAGTCCAAAGAATAGCAGCTGCTTTCTGTTCCATCCAACTTAATACAATAGTAAGAGGTAATTCATTTAATTCCATTTCAAATAAGTCACATAAAGCAACAGCAAGTTCAATAGCTACAATAGCATCATTACATTGACCTAAATCTAATAATCTTGGAATACCTTCAATATCACCTAAGTCAAGGTCATTGAATCTGAATTTATTACATGCTAAAGTTAATACAATTGTATCTTCCGGTAATTCTTCTACAAATTGCCTGTAGTAATTCATTCTTGGGTTTGGAGAATCACAGCCAGCAACTAAGAAGAATCTTTTTATTTTTCCAGCAAGAACTAATTCTTTAATTTGAGGTGCTAAAGATAAAATAGTACTTAAACCGAAACCAGTAGTTATAGTAGAAAGTTCTTCAGCTTTTAGGCCACCTAATTCAATAGCTTTATCAATTACTGGTTTGAAATCGTAACCCTCAATAACCTGTGTATCAGGGATTTTTACAATATCCATAGTGAATAATCTTTCAGCGTATTCAGGTTTTGGTAATAAAACACAGTTAGTAGTACCTAAGATAGCAGCATTATATTCAGAGAACATTTTTTTCTGATCTATCCAAGATCCACCAATTTGACCTGCTAAAGATTCGTATTTAGCAAGTTCAGGATAACCGTGAGCAGGTAACATTTCACTGTGAGTGTAAACTTTAACATCAGTTCCTTCAGTTTGTTTTAAAAGTTCTTCTAAAGCTTTTAAGTCATGCCCAGTTACAATAATTGCAGGGCCTTCTTGAGCTCCAACTTTTACTTCAGTAGGTACTGGTTCGCCGAAGTTTTTAATATGAGCTTCTTTAAGCATTTTCATTACTTTAAAGTTAGCTTCACCAGCACCTAAACCTAATTGTACTAAATCACCAATATCGAAGTTTACATTAGTTAAAGTAGAGTACAATCCTTTAGATAAGAATTCATCTACACTATCATCAGTAACTCCTAATTCGTTACAATGGTAGTTGTAAGCTGCAATACCTTTCATAGCAAAAATTAAATTATCTTGGAGTCTTGCGACAGTAGCATTTTTACCACACACCCCACTATTTGTACATCCGCTGCCTCTTGCAGTTTGAGAACATTGATAACAAAACATGTTAAAATCACTCATAAAACACACATCCTTTTTAATTAAAGATTAAAAAATAGAAATTATAAATATCATTATATAAGCTATTAAGATTAAATAAAATGGAAAAAATTAAAAAAGTTATAATTTTAAATCCATATTAAAAATATTAATCGGCCCTTAACTATTAAAAACCATATATAGAATATTTTAATAACTATTTTATTATTAATCAATTAAACATATTTTTTAAAGCATATATAAATATTTTGTAACTAAGATAGGGTAAAAAGTAACAAAATATTTTTATAAAATAAATATAAAATTATAAATTGTAAGTAAATAAAAAAATAAAGTCCTAGAAAATTCAAAAAAATAAGATCCAAGAAATTTTAAAATAAAGAAAAAAAATCTATTAAAATAAAAAATTTTGAAAAATAGAGAATTAATACTATTTAAAGAAGGAATTTCATGGAAAAAATCATAGAATCACTACAAAAATTTGGCCTTACAAGATATGAAGCAAAGGCATATATTGGAATAAGTAATTTAATTTCAGCTCGAGCAGAAGAAATAGCTAAATCATCTGAAATACCTCGTTCAAAGATTTATAGTACACTGAAAGAATTAGAAAAAAAAGGATTCATTACAATAACCCATACAAGACCTCTTGAATATAAAGTAATTCCTCCAAGTGAAATATTTAAAAAGAAAAAAGAAGAATTAATTAAAGAACTTGAAGATTCCGAAGAAAAATTAGATGAAATCTATAATAATCAAATATCAGAAATTCAAGCTCCTGTATGGTTAATTAAAACAAGTGAAAATATCATCACTAAAGAAGTTGAAATTATTAGAAGAACTAAAAAATCAATTAATATGAGAATAGGATTTTTACTTGAAAATGAAGGAGAAACACTTATTGAAGAATTTAAAAAACTCCCAAGAAATATTCCAATAAAAATTCTTGCAACACCTGATTGCTATATCAATCAAGAAAAGTTAAATATTATAAAAATGTTTGAAGAGGCTAACTTAGACAATTTGGAAATTATAGAATCAGATATTAAATTTGCAAAAATCATTATTAGAGATGGAAAAGAGCTTTTCCGTACAATTGTAAAATTCACTGGCGAGGAAAAATCGGTTCTCCCTGGAACTTCAGTAGGGGTTTTAAATCAATATAAAGATATCTGTAAAAACTTTGATGAACGTTTCTTAAATCAGTTTAATAAAATGAAATCTAAACAAAAGAAAAATAAGAAAAATAAAGGAAACCCCTGATAAATAGTTGATTATTTCTAATGATTTAATAAATAGTTGATTAATTCTCTAATGATTTATCAACTATATCACATATCATTTCCCCTACATTTAAAATAGCTGTTCTATACTCATTAGTTCTTTTTGCAAATTCATCATAATTATCCATAACTTTAAATATTGCATCATCTAAGTCTTCAAGGTCACATTCTACAGTTGCACCTTTAAAGATAGAAACCATATCGTGGTAACGGCCGTATTTTACTCTTTTTAAAATAACAACAGGTAAATTACATACCATAGCTTCATGAAGCATTAAACCATCATTAGTTAAAACAGCAAGATTTGCTAGATATAATAAATCATTTACCCAATCAATAAAACCAAGATTGATTATTTTAGTCTCATCAATATATTTATAAAAATCATCTTTAAGAGGATGTCCAACTAAAACAAGATTATACTTATCAGAATACTTAGAGAATTGGTCAATAGCTTGAGCTGTTTTTTCAAATAAAGAAGAACCTGATGAGAAAACAATAGTTGGTTTAGATTCATCAAATTGGATAGCATTAGGATTTTTCTCTTTTATATCTTTAGAGTGTTTTTTTATCTTTTCTAATGCTTTATTTTTATCTCCATGACTGATATTATCATTTACAGGTAAAAATGACTTAACCATATTATCTGGAATATCATTTGATAAGAATAAGTTATTCTCAGGTAAAATAATTGGAGTTCCTATATGTCTACAAATTTTAGTATCTAATGGAGTAATTAAAAGACTTACAGAGGGAATTCTTGCTAATTTTGCACCAAGTGCACCAACAATTGCTCCACCACCAAGAATACCTAATTCTAAATCAAATTTCTTAGATTTTAAAAGTTTTTTTGTTTTGAAAACAGCTCTTAAAGCCCTAATAGCAGCTTTAATAGTAGTTGAAATTGTTGCAGAATGACCTCCAGCTTGTGGAATGATTAATTTATTCCAAGAGATATTATTCTTTTTAAATAAGATACCTGGAGCTAATTCATCTAATGCAATTTCACAATCATATCCTCTTTTTTCTAATGCATTGTAAACATTTAATGCTATTCCAGCATCTCCACCTAAACCTCTACCTGTTACAATGATTAATATCTTTTTCTTATCCACAAAGATTCCTCTATTTAGCAATGAAAAAATAAAAATAAATAGTTTAAAATTTAAATAATTAAAAACTTATAATTTTTGCATTAGTTATTTATATCTATCATATTTTATATAGTTTAGGCTCTTTCAAAAACTTTGTTGATTTGAAAATTTTTTTAATAAAAAGTAGTGGTTTTTAGAATTTTTTCTTAAAAAATTGTTTGATTTTTATTTAAAAATAGTAAAATTTAATAAAGAGTTGGAGCAAAGTTTTTTTCATGATAAAACAAAAAACAATTGCTCCAAATAGTATTTTAGATGTTGAACAATATATATTTTGCGATTTTAATGATGATTTTGTTCTTTCAAATCCTCATTTTGTAAGATTATTTAATTCTTGTCGTGAAGTTTTTAAATCTTTTGATTTAATTTTTAAAAAGGATGTTCCTTATTTTAGGATGAATTAT
>NZ_FOTL01000025.1 GCF_900114585.1 Methanobrevibacter olleyae
GCTTGTATTCTCTTGTGCTGAGACAGCCGAAATAGATAAAAAAATTAAAAATAAAAACACTATAACAATTTTATTCAAATCATTTATCATTTTCATTTACCTCCGTTATTTTTTATTATTTTATTTAAATAAATGAAATTAAAAAGATAAATATGTATATATAATTAATAATAATTCTATACATCCACCTATAAATAATTAACGACACTGAATATAAAAAAATTTATATGATTAAAATTAAACTAATATCTATATAATGCTATTATGATAGTTGGATTGATGTTACAATTATTATTTATCAAAAACTTTTTTTTATCCAAATCACTTTTATTTAAGGATATTTGCTAAAAATTTGATATCTTCTTTTTTTTAATCATTTTTATTTAAGAAATTTTTTCTAATCCAGATTAGCTCTTTAAAATGTTTAATATAGGCTTTTTTTAAAAAAGCTATTTTTTCCATTATTATATTTATTAATCTAATAAATTTTGTTTCCTGTTAAATTCATTTTCAGAGACTCTTTTATTATTTTTTCTAATACATTAATATAGCACTGACTTTCCAAATGAAAAATCAGACTAGATTTAATTGTAATGAATGACCCAAAAAATAATATTTGAAAAATAGATATTCCTTGATAATATCTATCATCCTTTTTTAGTAAAATATTACTTAGTATCTCTCATTTTCAAGCACAATTCTATTTCAGCTGTAAGCAAATATTAAACCATTTAAAACCTTGAATTTAATATAAACTAATTTAAAGTCTTTTTAAAACTAAGCATAATATCAAGTGAAAAAAAGATTTCAAAAAGTCTAAAATCATTATAAAATTGATTTAATATTGGAAAATTAAAATCAGACAGAAATTTTTAAAAAGAGTAAAAAATTACATAAACTTATTAAATTTATATAAATCAATCAAATTATAATTTATTTAATAAATTAACCTCATATCAACATTCAAATTAGAAAAAAAGGCAATATTTAAATAATAAGTAACTAAAAATATTAAATAAAACATCGAGGTGGAAATATGATTTTAGAAAAATTAAAAAATAAAAGTAATATTCTAAAAGTGGTAGAAACTATAAACAACTCTAGATTTAAGCAAAAGATAGTGAAAAATCTTAAAGCTATTTCAGAGGACAATTCTGCTCAAGGAGCTGCAGAATATATCTTATTATTTGGAGGAGTAATTGTAATAGCTTTAGCAGGATTATTGATATATAGATCTTACTTTAGTAATACTGCAAGTGGTTTAAATGCAACTGAAGATATTAGTTCTATAAGAAATAATATGACTATCTAAAAAAGCCCTTAAATAAATTGATAAAATATGATTGAAAATATATCAAAAAAACTAAAAGTCCTTAAAGATGATAAAAAAGGACAAACAAGTGTTGAAGTAATTTTATTAATAGGTTCCATCTTAGTTATTTCAATAATATGTGGAACTTACATATATAAAATTAATTTAGAGATTAATGATTTGTTTAATCAAACACTTGTTAAAGGAAGAGAATATTTATTCAATAAGTTAAATTAGCCCATAATCCTAGTAAAAATCCCATTAAACTAAATAAATAAAAAACAGCTGAAAAAGATAGATAAAAAAAATAAACAAATAAATAAAAAAACAGCTAAGATAGATAAAAAAAATAAATAAATAAAAAATAATAAATCTATTTTAACTTAATAGAAAACCCCCGTAAACTATATTGCCAAATTGGAGATTTATCATTTTTATAAATATGAAAATTGATTAAAAATAAAATAATCAAAACAATAATGAAAAAAAAAATAAAAAATAAAAATAATTAAAAATCAATAAAATGATTAAAAATCAACTTTATTAAATTTAATTAAGTAACTTTTCTAAACTTGCTTTCCAAGAAGCAGAAGAAATGTTGGTTAATTTCATTCCAGTTCTACTAACATTAATTCTTTCTTGCGGACATAAATTAACACATGCACCACATAGTACACAGTATTCCTGATTAAATTTAGCTACATTATCTTCAAGTACAACTGCATTACAAGAACAAATATCTACACAAGACCCACAAGCAACACATTCTTCATCAGTAGTGGAAATTTCTCCTTCAAATGGTTTAGTAACTTCTGCTGCATCAACAGGACAGATTTCCTTACACCATCCACAGTTAATACAATCAGATCCAATAAAGATATCTCCAGTAATTTTAACTTTTTCAAATTCTTCGCTGTACATACAGGTACTGCATACTGCCTTAATAGCCTCTTGAGGACATGCTCTTTTACATACTCCACAGTATACACATTTATCTTCATCAACTTCAATAGAACAAGCATCTTTAATATTCACAACAGTGATAGCATCTGCAGGACACAATTCTGCACAAACACTACAGTAAATACATTCTTCCTCATTAATAGAAATTTCACCCTTCAATAAGTCATTTCTATCAGGCAATTCTCTTTTAAATAAAATAGCATCTTGAGGACATGCCACAGTACATCTTCCACAAAATTCACATTCTTCTTCATTAATTGCAGATTCATGAGTCCAGCTTGGATAATTAGCTAATTCTTTTGAATCTACACCATCAATTTCAAAGCTCAATGCACCGAATGGACAAGCAAAGGAACATAATCCACATAAGACACAAGTATCATTATCAAGGACAAGATAATTCCCTTCTGCTTGGCCTCTTGCAATACCTAAGACATCTCCCAAAGTCAAGGAGTCAGTTGGACAAGAGTCAGAACAGATTCCACATGCTAAACAAATTTTATTATCATAAGATAACTTTCTTGATTCACTACCATCTCTTTGAATAAAAATCATAATAATCCCACACTAGATAATATAATTGTTATATAATATAAATATGCTAACAATTTATATAATTAATTATAAATATGTGATAATTTATATATTTAATACTAATTTTATCGACATGAATATATAAACATAACGATTTAATCTTGAGGCATACCTAAAAATTTATTAAAATTTATCGAATTTTAAAAAAATATCAATACAGATTTCTTAAAAATCATAAAAAATAGAAATAAAAGCTTGAAATTAGAAAAAATGAATAGAAAAGCAAATAAAAAAAACTAATAAAAAATAATTAAAAATAATGAAAAACAGTAAAAAGTAATAAAAAATAATAAAAAATAATTAAAAATAATGAAAAACAGTAAAAAGTAATAAAAAATAATAAAAGCTAATTAAAAATAATTAAAAATAATGAAAAATAGTAAAAAGTAATAAACAAAATATTTATTAAATCAATTCACCTTTTTGATTAATTTTTCCTTGACGTATACGAGTAGAAGAAATAGGTATACCATCATCTGCTAAAACAAAACTTAAAACAACAATATCCAATGGTTTCATACCTTTACTAACCCTAATTTCATTGATTTTAACAGCATTAGGCTCTGTTTCTTCACTAACAACAATAGCATCATAATTTTCATCATGAATAGTTGGACCATAAGGATCATCTAAACGAGATATATGAAAATTATTGTGTTTTGAAGCTAAAAACTTATTTAAATTAGCCATACGGACATCACAAGAGTCAACAGCCCCTTCCTTCTTAGATGCAAAAACATTAGAAGTGACACCAATTTCAACATTTTCACCAATTTCAAAAGCCTTAGCAATTAAACTTCTATGGCCATAATGAAATTTGTCAAAAGTTCCACCAACAGCTACTCTTTTATATTTTACCATAATAATCAAAAAATAATTTAATAATTAAAAAACAATAATGAATGATTAGATTAAAACAAGATAAAAACCAATTATTTAATCTACAATTTAAATTTAACTTTAAAATTATATAAACTTAATGTAAAATAGCTTAAAAAAGATTTAAATAAAAATTTAAAATAAATATAAAAATCAATCAAAAAATAGAAATTAGAAATAAAAATTTAAAATAAATATAAAAATCAATCAGAAAAATAGAAATTAGAAATAAAAATTTAAAATAAATATAAAAATCAATCAGAAAAATAGAAATTAGAAATAATATAAAAATTAATTAAAAAAAAAAATAAAATAAAAATTATAGAATAAAGCTTAAAAAAGAATTATTCTATTATTTAAACATCAAATAAACTAAAATTACAGCATTTATCTATAATTAAAATGGTATAAATACATAATTTTTAGGAATAGAGTAAGATTTAGTATTCCAATTATTAATAGTACCTAATTTATTTCTGCGACTAGTTGAATCTGCTGTATACCAGGTTTGTGATATTGGATCATAAACTTGAGCCCATACATGCCCTGCAACTAATCCACTGCTAAAATGACATCCCTTTGCATGGGAATACCTTGCATAAATACCTACAGATCTACACATAGCTACAATTAAATTAGCTTTATCACAACAATTAGCAGATCTAGAACTTAGAGTTTTTGCTGCTCCCTTTTTAGAATTCATATAGAAGCTATAAGAGACATCGTCTCTAGCAAACTCAAATATAGCATTTGCTTTAGCTTTAGTACTGGATAAACCAGAAGTTAGTGATTTTGCCTTCTTTTTAATAGCGTCATTAAGTGCAGATTTTCCACCTGTTTTTAAGTATTTTGCAAAGGCATCAGAATCAAATATTTCTCTGTAATTTAAAATTTTACCGCTTTGACTAAGAGAAATTGAATATCCTCCACTAACATAACTTGTTTTAACAGTTACAGAGGATGGTAATTTCTTATGACTGCCATAATAGTCTAATGCAGCAGCAAAAGCATAAATATAGAGATTTGCTTCCATTTTACCTATATTAGTAAGTTTATAATTAGGTATGCGATTGTTAGAGTCAACAAACGCAGTTAGATTTTTTGCTAACTTAAGATATTCACTTTTAGATAATTTGCCATTAATTTTAGCTCCAGAAGAGTTATAATTATTTGATAAATCTTTAATTTTAACATTATCTTTTGAACCGCTATTAATGTTAGTTAAAGCACCAGCCATAAGATATGCAAATTCATCCATAGTATACTTTTTATTATCAATATTAACATTATATGCCTTATTTAGCATATTTACATATTCTACACGAACTTTTAAGTCTTTAGCTGCAGAAATGATTTTTGATATACTAACTGAAGGATCAACTACTTTGATTGTTTCAGTTAATCTAGATGAATTATAATATGCATTTCCAGAAAAATCCACTTCAATAGGATAAAGTCCTGTTTTATAGTTCATAAGCAAACTAACTTGTCCCTTTGAATTAGTAGTTTCAGTAAAGGTTTGGTTGTTTAAAGTAATCTTCACTTTTCTATTTGCTAAAACCTTTCCAGCAGAATTCTTTAAGTTAATATCATAATTAAACCCTTTACCAACAGTAGTATCAGAACCTTCCAACCTAGTGCCTCCTTTAACAACAGTTAAAATAGGGTTTGAAGAAGATTTGACAAATAAGCTATCACCAGCAAAACTAATTTTAGTATTTAAAGTTCCAATGTGATTTATAGGAACATTAAATTGACCTTTAGAATTAGTTTTTTTGATATATGTTTTATTCATATTAGTTATTTTTACTATAACTTTTTTATTCTTTACAGGCTCATTATTAACTTTCTTAAGACTTACAACAAAATTTTCACCATACTCCAAATAAGTAGACGGATAAATGAATTTTGTTTTACATTTTATAGGTTTAACCTTTGTTTTTATTTTAGATTTATATAGATTTTTACTGCCTTCAAAACTGATAAGGACTGAAAAATTCTTTTTAGTGGTTACAACAAGTTTAGCTTGACCTTTTGAATTAGTAGTTCTCACATAGGTCTTATTATTCCATTTAGGAATTTTAAATATGACTCTTTTTTTAGCTATACCAGACCCACTTTTTTTATTTATTAAATTGACCACTAAAGAAGTAGACCTAGGAACAGTGGTATTTGAAACTTTTAAGCGAGTACCGCTTTTTAAAACCTTAATCTTTAAACTAAATTTGGAAGATTTAAAGAATCCATCCCCTTTAAAGCTAACATAGGTTTTAAAAGTTCCTATTTTATGATAATTAAGTCTTACTTGACCTTTTGAGTTAGTGATTTTAGTAAAAACTCTATTTTTACTAGGTATCTTAATTATGATCTTTTTACCACTTAACACTTTACCCTTCTTATCTTTTAATGTGATAAGAATAGGAGTTCCTGAATATATCTTAGAACTAGACAATTTTAAGCTAGTGGTAGTTTTTGTAGTAGTTTTAGTACTGGTAATATTATTATTTTGAGAACTATTAGATGAAGGATTAGTACTTAACATAGAGTTAGAGTTAGAGTTACTAACAGACTTAAGATCAGATGCCTCATTAGTAGTTTCAAGATTATTATCTTCTGTACTTTGACTATTTAAACTGGAAGTAGCTTCACTAGATAATTGATTAGTATAATGATTAGCAACTGACTTATCAGATCCTGAATCAATAGAAGCACTAACAAGATTATTCTTATCTGGATTATTCGACATATCTGCAACATCACTAGCTGATACTCCACCTATTACAATAAATAATAAGCAGAATATTGCCAAAAGTAATATTTTTTTCTCTAACGAAATTTTTTCACCTCAATGCAATAAAAAAATACAAATTTAAAAGTTTTAAAAAATAAGCATTATTGCTAAATATTTCTAAACTTTTTCATTTAGAAAATAAATTTCTAAGATTTTTTCATTTAGAAAATAAATTTCTGAACTTTTTTCATTTAGAAAATAAAATTCTAAACTTTTTCATTTAGAAAATAAGATTTGAAAATTTATTTAAAAACTAAAATTTTCCTAAAGCACTAATGCAATAAAAAAATATTAAATTTTTCAATAAAAATTAAAAATTTTAAAATTATTAGATTAACTAAAATATTAAAATCTTATTAAAAAGTCTTTATTAAAACAAAATAAAAACTCCTTGTTTTTTAATAAAAATTTATTCATAAAAATACTAAAAATTAAGATAATTCAATTAATTTTAGATAATATTTTTTTAATGCTATGTATAAATAACTGATTTATAACATATAAATCTTTCCCATAAAAATTTTAAAAAATAAGGAGTGAAATAGTCTTAAATTAGCTATAAATATCACAGATATATTGTTTTCTTATAAACGAACATAATATCTGATAGTATATCATTTATAATTATTAAAATAATTTAAGTATGAAAATAAGATTTAATAATAAATTATAACTAAAAAAGACTAATAATTCAAATTAGGTTAAATAAAAAGCTAAAACTAATTATTTTATTAAAATTTAATAGGGCAATAATGGAATAATTAAAATATAAATAAATATTAATTATTCAACTTATAAAAGAAGAATTATTAAACTTAATAAAGAAAATACACTGAATTTAATAAAGTCTTATAAAAAATTAATAAAAATTAGTTAAATAATAAAAAAAACTAATAATATTAATCATTTATACAATTTATACCCTATTTATTAAAGTTTATATAAAAAATAAAGCATACTAAACCTATTTAAGAAGAATAATAAAAAAAACTTAAAAAAACCTAAAAAAGTCAAAAAATAAGGTAAATTTTATGAAAAATTTAAAATAAAATCATGAAAAGATTAATAGAAAAACTAAAAAAATAGTTAAAAAGAAATATTGAAACAAAACAACAATAAGAAAAAATAGTTAAAAAAAAAAATATTGAAATAAAACAATAATAAGAAAAAATCTTTAATAAAACTTTTTTAAAAATTTAATCATTTATCAAGCTGCTGGCTGTGATTATACTTTAAACCTAAAGGACAAGCATGAGCAGTGACACCCTGAACAACACCAATTTCATCGACTATCTTTTTTTGAACTAAATGAACGATCTTATGAGATTCTTCTAAGCTCATATTTGGTTGAAGCTCAATATGTAATGTTACAGTAGCATAAGATCCAAAGTAGTTTACTCTTACATCATGTGTTCCACAAACTTGACTAACTGAATTAGAAACTTTAATAATATCATCAACTAAATCTTCAGATGGAACCTTACCCATGATTGCATCCAAATTTTCACGAGCAACTTCAAAGGCTGTTTTTACAATCAACAAACCAATCATTAAAGCAATGATTGAGTCTAATTGTGGATAACCATACTGGGAAATTAAAACACCAATTAGAATAGCCAGTGATGACAAAATATCAACTCTTTGATGTTTACCATCTGCAATAATTGCAGGACTATTTGCTCTTTTACCTAATTTAATTATATATTGGCTCATAATATAATTAGTAACTACACCAATAAAAGCCATAACAACTGCTAGAGGATCTGGGATTGTAAGGGCTGCTCCAAAAAATAATCTATCAAAAGCCCCTTTAACAATCTCATAAGCTATAAGTGCTAAGAATACAACAATGATTAAACCAGAAATAGCTTCAGCTCTACCATGACCTAGTGGATGCTCTTCATCTGCAGGTTTACTACCTATCTTAAATCCAATATAAGCTATTATGGAAGTTGTTATGTCAGATATAGTATGAGCCCCTTCTGATATAAGTGCATAACTTCCAGAGAATATTCCTACAACAATGTTAAAAACTGTTAAGAAAATATTCCCTATAATACCTACATAAACTGCTCGTTTTCCTAATTTGTCTCTTTCTTCTCTTTCCATTTTATCTAATATAGTTTAATTAGTTTTCAAAATAATACCATTTTTAAAAATCAACACAATAATACTAATATTAAAATTTTTATTATTTATAATAAATTTGTAATTTTTAATATATATTTTTTATTATAATCAGAATCTAATAAATAAAAAAATTCAGAATCTAATAAATAAAAAATAAGAAAATAAAAGTTTAAAATATAATTTAAAGATTTAGGCCTTTAAAAATCCATTAATAATCCAGATTTTTCAATATATCCATTGCCTTTTCAATATTTTCATATGAATTAGCATAAGACATTCTTAGATGATTTTCTCCAAGGCTGCCAAATGGCGTACCTGGAACTGCAATAACACCTGCTTCTCTACTAGCTTCAAGAAAATCATTAGCTCTTTCAACTTTAGGGAATACATAAAATGCCCCTTTACAATCTACAGTCTCATAGCCCATATCATTTAAACTAGAAACAATTAAATCCCTTCTTCTTGAAAACTCATAAACCATAGCCTTTACAGATTCTTGTGGTCCAGTAAGTGCTTCAATAGCTGCCATTTGAGAAATAGAACTTGCATTTGCAGTACAATATTGATGTACTTTAAGTAAATTTTCAGTTACCTCTTCATTTGCAGCCATATAAGCAATTCTAAGACCAGTCATAGCATAAGTTTTAGAAAAGCCGTTTATTGTTATTACATTATCTGAGTATTCTGCTGGAGAGTAATTTTTTCGCCCATAAATAATTTTTTCATAAATTTCATCTGAAATAATATAAAAATCATGATCGGTTGCTAGATCTGCTATTCCCTTAATGTCTTTTTTATCCATAACTGCACCAGTTGGATTAGAAGGAGAGTTGATAATTAATGCCTTTGTGTTTTTATCAATTTTTTCTTGAACATCTTCAACTTTCATTTTAAATTCATTTTCCATTGGGGTAGAAACTTCAACAACATTAGCTTCAGCTAATCTGACACAAGCAGCATATGATAAAAATCCAGGATTTGGAACTAATACATTATCCCCTTTTTCAAATAAAGCTTGTGCACAGTCATATAAAGCTTCACTTGCACCTGAAGTTACTATAATATTTTCAGTAGCTGTTTTAATATTATTTTCTTTAGCTAATTTGTCTACAATAGCTTCTCTAAGTTCAATGAATCCTTTATTATGAGTATATTTAGTATATCCTTCATCAATAGCTCTTTTCATAGCAGTTCTAATGTTTTCTGGAACATTAAAATCAGGTTCTCCAATCCCTAAATTAATTGCATCTGGATTAGTAAGTTCAAACATTTTTCTAATTTGAGACAGTTCTATAGCTTCCACTCTTTTAGCAGAATTTAACATGACAACACCTTTAAAAATAAAAATCATAAATATAATCATTAAATAATTACAATCAATATATTATAATTAATATTTATTATTATATTATAGTTAAGACTTATTATATTATAATTAATAATTTACAGTTAAGATTTATTAGTATATTATAATTAATAATTTACAGTTAAGATTTATTAGTATATTATAATTAATAATTTACAGTTAACATCTAGTATTATATTGTATTATATTATAATTAATAATTTACAGTTAACATCTAGTATTATATTGTATTATATTATAATTAATAATTTATTAATATATTATTAATTTCAATCCACAATTATTATATTCATTAAATTAAAAATTAAAAAAAATTAATGATAAATATAATTAGTTACAGGCTCCACAATTATAACAATCCCCATCTTCACACCATGGAGTTTGCTGACTATTTTTTATTTTTTCATATTCTAATTTTAAAAACTCTTTACTTACACTTACATCTATACAATCCCATGGTAACTTGTCTTCTAAAGTATAATTTGGAGCATTTTCACCCCATTCTTTAATACTAATCTTCTTATTTAAAGATTTTTCAATTAGATTTCCAATTTCCCTATCACCACAAGATAAAACATATTGAATAAGGCCCATTTTTGCACTATCAAACTTAATATCTAATCCTTTTAAATTCTTTTTAAGATATTTTATTTTCAACTTAATGTCTTTCATATTATAAGTTTCCCATTGAAGGGGAGTATGTGCTTTAGGGATAAGTGGATTAACACTAAAGCTAATTGAAACTTTAGCTTTTTTAGTTGAAGTTTTTGACTTTGAATTAAACTTATACTTCATAGAATCAATCTGCTTCATTAGACTTGCAAGTTGGCAAATATCCTCCTGTGTCTCATAGGGCAAACCGATTAAAAAATACAATTTAATATTAAAACCTAATTCAACAGCATCACCTATAACACGAAAAACATCCTCATCTTCAATATCCTTATTTATTCGACACCTTAATGAGTATATCGATTCAGGAGCTATTGTTAATGTTTTTAATCCGCTTGATTTAAGTGCAATTAATGTTTCTTTAGTAATGGATTCAATTCTCATAGATGGCATTGATACTTGAAAGCCCTTTTCTTTTAAACCATTAGTTAATTCATTAATTTTAGAATAATCTGAAACAGCTGCACCTATTAATGATATTTTATTTAAGCCAGTGTTTTCTCTAGCTTCTTCTGCAATAGAAAAAAGATAATCCAAGTTTGTTTCTCTAAGGGGCCTATACAAATAGCTAGACATACAGAATCTGCATCCCCTTGTACATGCTCTAGATACATTTAATAAGATTGAGTTTGAAAATGCAGGAATAAAATCTTTATCATCAGTTTCACTAACAATCGGATAAGTTAAATGATATATCTTATCCATATCCTCTGAAAGTGCAATTTCAGTATTGTTATTAAATTCAGATATGTATAAACCCTGTATATCTAAAAATGGAGATAAATCTCTTTTACTTCTAAAATTAACCCCCCTATTGTTAATCTTTTTATTGTTTTTCTTATTTGATAAGTTTAATTCCAAATATAAATCTAAAAAGTCATATAAGACTGCTTCAGCCTCACCAACAACAAAGATATCTATAAAGTCAGATAATGGTAATGGATTAGAGCTTGCACAAGGCCCACCTGCAATAATTAAAGGATCTTCATTTGTTCTATCTTCCCTTCTTAAAGGAATATTCGCTTCTTTTAAAATCTCTAAAATATTAAAATAGTCTTGTTCATATTGTAGAGAAAAGGAGATTATATCAAAATCAGATAATGGGCTATTAGTTTCAAGACTTCTTATAGATGGATATATTATTCTTTCACAGTAGCTATCCTCTCTTTCATTTATATAATTATAAATTATTTGATAACCTAAGGAACTCATTGCAGTTTTATAAACATTCGGATAGACTAATCCAAAACGTATATCTGATTTTAATGGATTTTTTATAATTATATTCTTTTCTTTAAACATGTTTTTAGTTCCTTAGTGAATAAAATTAGCACTTTTAATTCTTAAATTAATATAAATTTTGTTTATACAAATATAATAAATTTTACTATAGATTAACTTTTTTTATATTTCTTAGAATTTATTAAATAAAATCAATTTAATTAAAGAAATAAATCTCTCCAAAACAAAATCAATTTAATTAAAGAAATAAAATTCACCAAATAAAATCAATTTAACAACTAAAATTAAAATTTCAATCTTATTTTAATATTTATATCATAATACAAGTAATATATAAAGTTTTTTGTTAAAATAAAATCGTGATTTTACACAAAAACACAATTAGAAAATATATTTAAATTAAAAAAGTCAAATAAGAATTTACTAATCTTTAAAATAAAAAATATAGATTCTTATGAATATTATTTTTAAAGATAGTTTTAAAATAAATGGAGGCAATCTAAGAAAAATGAGGTGTTACTATTAGAAAAAAAATGATTTTTTTAGCTTTATTACTAGTACTTATTTTTAGTATTAGCAGTGCTAGTTCTCAAAGTATAAAGATTGATGATACAAATAATATTAATGATAATAAAGTCCTTAAATCAAATTCTCTATCAAACAGTTTAATTACTGAAAAAACTAATTTAAGTGCTACAACTAAAGTAAAAACCAATACAACAAATACAAAAAAGACAAATACAACAAAGAAAACAACTACAGAAAAAACAAAAGAAAATACAACAACGGTAACTAAAAAAACATTAGCGAAAACATCTGCAAGTTTTATGAATTATGTAGAGAAGAATGGAAAATTTCCTAAAGTTAAAATTAGTAATAAAAATTATTCAAATACAGAATATCTATATTTAATCTCAAAAGCTATTGAAAATAATTCCAATTCAGAAATTGAGATAAAAAAGAATTTAATTAAACCATATAATAATTCAAATTCTAAATCTGTAAAAGGTAATTTAAATAAAACAGAATATGTAAAAATAGCTAGCAAAACTAGGGAATTTATTGAAAAGAATAAAAGAGCTCCAAATTGGGCTTCATCTTCAAAAGGCAATATTCATTATAATCAATTGATTTTAACATTTAGCAAATGTTTAGATAATTATAATAAGACTAACAAGTTACCTAATTCTATAAAACTTGATGATTTAGATTTAAATAAAATAAAAACTAAGTTAAATAAGAAAACTAGTAAATCTACAACAGATAATAAAGTTAATAGTACAAATAAATCCACAACAAATACCAGCTCTAAAATAACCACAAATAAATCCACAACAAATACCAGCTCTAAAATAACCACAAATAAATCCACAACAAATACCAGCTCTAAAATAACTGCAAATAAACCTATAGCAACAAAAACAAACCTAACAAAAACAGAACCTAAAGACACAGCAACAAAAATAAATCCATCAACAGAAAATAAAAATAATCTTAATTTAGTTGAAAGAACAATGAATAGCATCAATAGCATCTTAAATAACATTTTAGAAAAATTAAATCCCTTTAAATATAAACTAGATTTAACCAGATCTGATGAAGCTAACATTAAACTAAATAATAGTAAGGTAAATATTGATGGTGATAAATCAACAATTAATGTAAAAGTATCAACAAAGGATAGAAATAACCTAACAAATGCTAACACAACAACAACAAAGAAAACCAACACAACAAATACCAAAAACACAAATACAACAACAAAAACCAACACAACTAGTTCTAAAAACACAAATACAACAAAAACGACTTCTAAAACTAAAGCTAATATTGCAAGTATAAATAAAACTTCTATTAATGAAGATTTAAAAAAATATTTATCCAGTAGTAAAAACTGTCAAGTTAACAATAAAGCAATTAAAGATTTAGCTAAGACATTAACTTCTTCTCTTAAAACAAATTATGAAAAGGCTAAAAAGTTATTCAATTGGGTACGTGACAATATTCAATACACTAAATACCGCAACACTAGAAAAGGAGCTGTGAAAACACTTCAAACAAAAAAAGGTAATTGTGTTGACCAAAGTCATTTATTAATTGCATTATCAAGAGCTTCTGGAATTCCTGCAAGATATGTTAAAGGAACCAATTGTAAATTTAGTAACGGTTATGTTTCTGGCCATATTTGGACTCAAATGTATATAGGAAATAAATGGATTGTTGCAGATACAACAAGTTCAAGAAATAGTTTAGGAAAAATAAAAAATTGGAATACAAAAAACTATACATTGTGTGGGGAATTCAGTTCAATAAGTTTTTAAGTAAATTCCATTAAAATGCAGCATTTTATTAAGTTTTAATTGATTATTTAGTTCTATTTTAATAATAATTAATTAAAACTTTTTTTAAAATATGATGATTAAAAAACTTTTTTAAATGATTTAACTAATTTAACCAATAAAAAAAATTAAACAAATCACAGAAAATTTTTAAAGTATATGAAAAATAGTTAGAATAATTAAAATATTAAAAATATAAAAATAGTTAGAATGAAAGCGCCGGGACGGGGATTTGAACCCCGGAGATCTATTGATCATCGGATTAGCAGTCCGACGCCGTACCAGGCTGGGCCATCCCGACATAAAAATGAATAAAAGTTTTTATATAAATCAGAAGTATATAATACAACTATTATTATTTTATATTTACTTATTATATAAACTTTTTCTTTTTAAAAGTCAACACATTTAAAAACTGATAAAAATATGAAATCTGTTCATTAGATAAATTTCAATATTGAAAACATTAAAAAAAGTTCATTAAAGTGGCATATAAAGGAGTGGACAAATTTCATCAATTAAGGTTATCTGAAAAACTAACTCCACCCCGCTGTTCTACAAGCATCAGCTGTAAGCGGTAGAGCTGCTCCTTTCCAGGCCTAACACGTTCCCACAACAAAGTTAATTAAATATTACCCTCCAGTAATATCCTTAACACCATTGATCCTGCAGGACGGGGCTTCTATATCAGCTTCGCAGGCCCTAATTAAATCCAAATGCCGCCTCCTAAATTTCGACTGCACCAAAGGAGATTTGTGCTTACAGAGGACTCCTAACCCTCCAGTCTAGCCAATATATTATTTCTTTTTAATCTTATATAAACTTTATCAATAAATGCTTTTTTAATATATATTCCATTATTTAAGTTAAATTTGGATAAAAAACTCATTAGATAAAATAAGAACAATTAAGAAAATAAAAATAAAAAAACAGTTTAAAATAAGAACAACAAAGAAAATAAAAATAAAAAACAGTTTAAAATAAGAACAACAAAGAAAAGAAAAGAAAAAAATAGTTTAAAATAAGAAAATCATAATATAAAAAATAAAAATAATTAAAAACAATGGAAAATAAAATAAAAATTATTCTTTAAGTATTTTAATAATATCCCCATCAGATATAATACCTACAAGTTCACCATCATCAACAACAGGTAATTGGTTAATAATACTATCTCCAGGAGCTTTATCAAACATTATAGAAATTGCATCTTTTATAGTATTTTCAGAAGATACAGATGCAACATCTTTAACCATAACAGATTTAACTTTAGTACCGTATTGATACTTATCTAAAATCAAATTATGTCCTAAATCAGTAGCAGTAACTATACCTACCATTTTTCCATCATCAACAACAGGCATTGCACTTATTTTATATTTCATTAATTTTTCAAAGGCAAAAACAGTTTCTTCATCACAGTTTACTGTTAAAACATCTTTTGTCATTAAATCTTTAACTTTAGTCTTTTCTAACATCATTCAAACCTCCATAATATTTAGCTATTGCTTTAATTATAAACTCTCTAGTTTCAACCATATCTACATTTTCAATAATAGGTACCCCTTCTTTTTTTGCTTGATCTTCCATATATTTTAAGGTTTTTCTAATAGAATCAAAATTATCTAAATATTTTTTAAGTGGCCTGCTAGCCCAACCATCATTACAACGAGAATAAAATCTACTTTTATGCATTTCCTCATCTTTAAGAGTTAATGTAAACATTAATACATTATCTTTATCCATTAAATCTTTACGAATAAAGCCTGGAACTAGGTGCACTCCTTCAATAATAATACTTATTCCTTCAGTTAATGCTCTTTCAATAACAGCCTCTATTCCAACACTTACTGTTCCAACATGGTCTTTAAAGCCTGCTAAAACATAGTCAAATTCTGGTGGAGGAGCTACTCTAAAGCCTTTTTGAGAAGAAAATGAAGATTCATGAATTACTGGGCTTAGCTCTTTAGATACAATTTTACGCATAACTTCTCTAATCATATCAGTACTTATCATGCTTTTTATACCTAATCTTCTAGATACCTCATAAGATATAGAGGAAGTACCTACTCCAGATGCACCACCAATTAAAATAATTAAGGGATCATCACTATTTCGTATTTTTCTCCAATTTAAATAATTTTCAGCAATTAAAGGATTTTCTTCCTCTAATAATTCAATAATTCTATTAACTAAGTCATTAGTAGATATTGTTGTAATACTCTTTTCAACTAAATCGGATTCAATTTTATTAGAAATTTCATGGGCTTTATTAGGTTTTAATTCTGCACGAATAAGTGATCTTGATAGAATACCTTTTGAAAAGGGTTCTGTATAAACTTTACCTTTAACTTCTCTACGGACTAGAACCATAAAATCACAACCTTAACTCAAAATGTACTTAATTCATTATCTATTACTACTTTAATTTAGCTATTAATTTGCTAATAAATGAAAAGATAAGCTATTAAATTTAATTAATAAAGCTAATGATAATTAAAAGCAAAAAATAGTTAAAATTTTAGAAAATATAGATATGTTTTCATTATTAATTATATTTGATATTTAAATATTATAAAGTTTTATATTTGATTTTTGTATAAAAAATCCATTAAAAAAAATAGGGTAAAAATAGAAAAAAATAAAAAATAACTAGTTTCAAGTACCACTCAAAAGAAAAGAAAAATTAAAAAAATAAAAAATAACTAGCTTCAAGCACCACTCAAAAGAAAAGAAAAATAAAAAATAACTAGTTTCAAGCACCGCTCAAAAGAAAAGAAAAAATTTAGCAGAGGCTTTAACCTAAAATTAAAAAGCTGAGGTCTATAAATCAACAATCTCTACATTGAATTTAGCATCTTCATCTACTTCAATTAAGATTGCATGATTATCTTCAAGCATACCTGGATTTGCTATAGTGGTTTTGCCTACCTTATCAATGGAACATGCTTCGTGTACATGGCCACAAATATTTATATCTGGCTGGAATTCATGAATAGGTTTTTTAACACCTTGGCTACCTACATGAGTTCCATTTTCAATTGTATCTGCTTTAGTATCATATGGAGGTGCATGAGTAAGTAAAATGGTTACTCTAGGAACTGCATCATTTCCAATATAGTCATACTCAGCTAAAAGCTCATATACATGAAGATAAATCTTATCATCATCAATTTCCCCAGGAGTATTAAATGGAGTAGGATTAGATCCACCATAACCCATAATAACTACATTTTCATAGGATATTAATTGATCATGTAAACAGAATGCAGGTCTTTCATCAGGACCACTTTCTTTAATAACATTACAGATTCCTGCAGGGTCACAGTTACCTGGAATCGCAAATACATCCACATCACATTCTTCAACAAGCTCATCAATAAATGGTTTTACAAAACTCAATGGTTCAAATTCAGTAATACTAAAATCTGTAATATCTCCAGCAATTAAGACTAAAGAAATATCTTCATTTTTTAAGTAATTGATTAAATTTTCACTTTTTTTACCGTGTATATCACTAATTGCTAAAATCTTCATTATAAAACAACCTTAAAGCTTTAAATTTAAAAAATAATAAAAGTAATTAGAAAATAAAAAATATCTGTTTATTCCAAGAAGAATGGAGCCATTTCTCTTAAAGCTGATTGAATTTTTGGTTTTTCACCATACAATGCAATTGTTAAATCACTGTCAAATTCCATTATAAGGCCATAATATTCAGCTATTTCTTGTACTCTATCTTCTGCAATTGGATTTTTTAAAGTAATTTTTGCATAAGAAAATCCTGGAGGAGCATTTAAAATAAATTTAGATTGGGTATCGGGAGTTTTAAAGATTTCCTCTCCCTTATTTGCTCTTTGGAGTTTATCTAACCATTCTTCATAGAACCCTTTATCATAAGATTCTGCTAGCGATAATAAAACTCCCTGAATTTCATTTAAAGACATATCTGCTTTAGCCATCTCATTAATCATATCTGGATGAGAAGGGTCCTTTTTATAAAAACCAATTTGAGATTTAACTAAGCCTAAGTCCTTATTAATTTCATTTGGTATTTGAATACCTTTCTTATATAATTCTGTAGAAAGATTAACTATAACCAACCAAGATCGTTCAATAGGCAAAGTGCTCATAAATGTCCTTCCAATATTTTTAAGGTAGTAACATTAACTTTTGCATCTGCTTCTCTTAATTCCCTTTTAATTTCATTGAGATTATTGTATCTATCTAAAAAGAGAACATGGTGACTACCAGTACCAGTAATATCTAAAATAGCGATTTCATCTGAATCATCAATTACATCTCTACCTTCAATAGCTGCTTTAAATTGTACATAAGGACCATACTCTTCAGGAAGATCTTTATATTTAAATATTCCACCTAATATTGCAATAAACATATCATTTCTCCTCATTTATTATAATTTTATAAGATTCATACTAGTTCAATCATTATCCAAATCATAAGATTAATAAATAAATAACTAGTTTAGTTATTAATCCAAGTCCACATAATTTCATAATATAAATTATATGAATATATTTTTAGTTATAGTAATTAATATAGTTTATTATTATACTAATGATTTTTATAAATTTTAAAACTTAGCTCATTAAATTGATTAATTATTAAATTAATCAGTATACTAATGATTCTAAATCATTATGACAAATATAATTTTTATTTTTAAACTATAAAAACATTTGTTAAAAACAAAATAAAGTTTTTTTTATTTAATATTTGCAATAATTATGAATTATTTAAAAAACTAGTATTTGAAAAATATTTTCACAAGTTTTAAAAAAAAAGCATGAAAATGAATCAGCTATCAAAACAGTTTAATCATAGCATTAAAAACAGTTGGTAAAAATGCGAACTTAAAAAATTCTTTAAAAAAAAAGAAAAAATAAGTAGTAATTTCTAACTACTTATTCGAGTTTTGCAAGAGCTTTAGATGAGTCTATTAATTGTGCGTCTAAAGTTAAATCTTCTGCACTTAATCCCATAGCTAATCCGTATAATTGAGCTAAGTGGAATACAGGAATTGAGAAGTCAGTTCCGTATTTTTCGTTTACTTCAGTTTGACCTACATCAAATTGTAAGTGACAGAATGGACATACATCAATAATAGCATCTGCACCAGCTTCAGCCATAGCATCAAGTTTTTCTTTGGTATAACTTAAAGTTACATCAAGGTCTCTAGATCTTAAACCTCCACCTGCACCACAACACATCATTTTGTTGTTGTAAGGTATAGATTTAGCACCGGTGATTTCAACTAATTCATCTAAAATAGTTGGGTTTTCTGCAGATTCCTCAATACCTACTTCATCGGTAGGTTTAAGGAAGTGACAACCGTAGTGTACAGCTACGTTGAGATCTAAGTTTTTGGTGAACATTTCAGAAATCTTATCAAGACCTACATCATTGTATAATATTTCAGCTAAATGTCTTACTTTAGTTTCACCTTTGAATTGTTTGTCAGTAGTTTCAGCTAAAATTTCGTTAATTTCATCTTTTTTAGCTGCGTTTTCTTTTAATAAGTGGTCACATTCACGTAATGAACCGAAACATCCGTTACATTCGGTCATTATTTCTAAACCCATGTCTTCTGCAATAGCGAGGTTACGTGCTGCGATAGTAGCCCAGGTGGTTTGATCGAAAGAACCAAATACACCAGGTGCAGGACAACAGGAAGCTCCTTCCATGTCTTTTAATTCAATGTCTAATTTTTCGAATAACATTCTAGTTGCTTTTTCGATACCAGGATAACGGTTGTTCATAATACAACCTAAGAAATATGCAATCTCCATAAATATTAACTCCTTAAATAAATCTATTCTAATTTTCCAGTTTCCATGTTGAAACCGATTAAATTATCAAATCCACATGCTACACAGATTTTTTGGACTTCTTCTAATGCTTCAGGGAAAGAATGTACTGATGGAGGTAATTCATCAAGTCCAATAGCTTTTCTCAAATCTCTAGTTTTATCGTTGATAGGTACACCATGACCAGTTTTAATTACGTAAGAACCAGTTGCTTTGTGTGAGTCAGCCATGTAACCAGCTTTTGCAGCTTCATTACGTGCCATTTTAATAATATCCACAATTTTTACACTTCTAGGACATCTTTCTTGACAGGTGTAACAAGTGGTACACATCCATAATGCAGGATCAGATATTACTTCGTCTTTAAGTCCCAATAAACATTTTCTTACAATTTGTCTTACTCTATAAGGAGTTCTTCTACCAGAAGGACATCCTCCACCACAGGTACCACATTGGAAACAGTGGTCTACAGTTTCAATTCCAGCATCAACGAATTTTTGAGTAAATTCTTTATCAATATCATCCATTGAATAAACATCATTTTCTTTTAATAAAGTCATATTATCGCTCTCTTCATTTTCTTCTGAAGCATCTTCTAAAGATTCTTCATCTTCTGAAAGTTTATCATCACTTGATTCTTCCTCATTTTCTAAAGAAGCTTCCTCTCCAGGAATTTCTTCAACTTCTTCTTCAGCTTCAACTTCTTCAGAAGCTTCAACTTCTTCAGAAGCCTCTGTATGAATAGGAATAATAATTTCTTCCTCTTCTTCAGGAGCTTCTGCTTCTAAAGTTTCTTCTTCGGAAATAGTTTCAGAATCAGATTTAGTTTCAATTTCCTCTTCTGAAGATGTCTGTATAGAATCAGCAGCTTCTTCAACAGATTCTGCTTCTTTAGTTAAATTTTTATCTATATCCTTTTTTGTCCCACCAAGGAGGGATTTAAGAGTATCTAACACAGACATTGAAAAACACACCTAGGACAATCATAGGTTAACCTCACGTCCTTAATCATAATTGTAATTGTATACTATATAAAGGTTTTGAAAATTTTTGAAAGTGTAAGCTAAAAGGTTACACCATTTAATGATTTTTAGGACTGCCTAAAATTAAATTTTTATCGAAGCCATCAATTTAATAAATCATAACTTCGATTATTTTAAAAGGGGATTTATAAAAATTTATAAAATTAGCAATGAATAAAATTGAAAAATTAAAAAATTAGTTAAAAAAAGAGTTTAATTAATAAAAATAGAAAAAGATCAAGCTTATCATAAGAACTCCGAAAAAGCTTTAAACAAGGCTTTAAAATAGTAGCCTTAAAAAGACTTTTGAGAATTAATATAAAGTTTTTCTAAAGTTTTAGCAAAAGCATACATTTCATCATTAGAAATATCACCTTTAATCTCCTCTTTCCATTCATCAAAGAAAGTCAGTAAACGAACAGATACTTCTTGACCCTTTTCAGTTAAAAATAATAATTTTTTAGTATTATTCTCTGAATCAATCTTTTTAAGAATTAAATCTTTAAGTAATAAATTTTTAGTAGTTTTACTAATATTCGCTTCAGTTACATGAAACTTTTTAACAAGATCTATCTGATTCAATCCTTCATCAGCATAGATTGCTAATAAAATTGGTATCTCACCAATATTTATATCTATGGATCCTACATTTTTTCTAAAATGTGCCTCATAACTTTTTATTAAAGTCATTAAATAATTTACATGCTCTGGAATAATAACACTTTTTTCAATCATAAAATACCTCATTTCAAATAAGAGAATATATTTTCCAAATTTGAAAAATTCAATAATTAATTAGTTAGTTAAAAAGTCTTTAGTGTAATTTACTTTATTTTTTAATATATAAAAAGCTTATTACTATAACTTAATTTAATTAAGTTTTAGCCTATCCTCTAAAAATTTATTGAAATTTAATGAAAATAAGCCTAAATTAAGATTATTTAATGAAAATAAAAGAAATAGATAATTTATAGTATCATTGAGCTGTTTAAATTACTCTTAAATTATTTAAATCATTAAAAAAAATTTTAATAAATATAATCAATCAATATTTCAAAAAATAAAAAAAAATAAAAAAATAGCTATAAATTTTTTCTATAAAATATAAAAAATAAAAACAAATATTTAACAAAATATTAATTAATAAAAACAAATAGAGTAATTAATTGAATTATTAAAAATAAGGAACTTAAGATAAAATGAAAATATTTGAAATTAAAAGCCATGATGGCCCTGGAAGATATGGGAAACTTGGAGATTGGGAAAGTCCATTAATAATCAATAAAGATGATTTTACAATAGCTAAAGATGAATCTTCAGCATACGATGTTGAAAAAGAAATAGCAGAGTGGAGTGTAAGTCAAACTATTGAAAAAGCTAAAACTGTTAAAGATAAGGAAATAGCTGTTATTCAAGGAAGCAAATACATTGATTTACGTATTAAATGTTTAAAAGAACTTGAAGAGCTTGGTTATAATGGATTTATAATAGCAAATGCAGATGACCTGCTTCTTCATCCAAGAGACTTAGTTGATTTAGTTGTTAGACTTAGAGAAAATATGAAGTCCAGTAGCTATTTAATATTTCCATTTGCTGAAGCTCAATTTATTCCCCTTCTTGTTTATATGGGAATAGATGCATTCTTTGATGATATTGGCGAATATTATAGTTATATCAATGTATTGATGAGTCCAACTAAAAATTATGACTTAGAAACTTATAAACTCTATGATATGGACCAGAAAGAGCTTGAAAAGTATAATAAGAACACTGTTGATTTTGTCCTAAGAGAAGTGAGAGAACATATGAAAAATAGTAGTTTAAGAAACCTTGTAGAAGAAAGATCTGCTACAAGCCCTCAATATGCTTCAGCTCTTAGAATATTAGATAAGAACTATTCCGAATATTTATTAGAGCATACTCAACTCTATTAATTTAAAAAGCTATTCTAAATACTTATTATAGAATACCCAACTCCATTAATTTTAAAAAAAGTTAAATGATTATTAAAAGATATTAAAAAAGAAGATTAAAAAATTTAAATAAAGAAGAATTGCTCTTCATTATAGCATATTTATTAATAAACTAATTTTATCAAATCATTAAAAATCTTCATTTTTTACTTCAAATTCAACAACTTCTTTATTTTCATTTACTATCTTTGCAATGGCTTCCTCAGCACTGTTTAATTTTTCATCACATTCTTTAACTAATTTCATAGCTTTATTAAACTCTTCTATTGCATCATCCAATGGAACTTCACCAGTTTCTAATCTATTTACAATTCTTTCCAATTCCTCTAAACTCTCTTCAAAACTAAAATTTTCCTTTTTTTCAACAAAATCCATATCTTCCATTTTATCACCTTAATACTAATTTATTTATTATTTTTATCAAATCAACAATTATTTACATTAAAATATACTATTCATCAAATCAACAATTATTTACATTAAAATATACTATTCATCAAATCAACAATTATTTACATAAAATTACCATTCACCAAATCAAGATTTATTTAATCTATTAAATCAATATTCAACCTTTAAATCACCTTTGTATTTACTTTTCCATCACTAAATTCAATTTCTACCTCATCATCTACTTTTAAATCTTTTGATTTTGAAATAACCTTTCCATTTACTCGTGATACAGTATAACCTCTTTTAATTGTAAGTAAAGGATCTAAAACTGTTAATTTATCTATATATTTACCTAGGTAAATTATTTTCTTATCTAAAATAGATTCTGGATTTTTAATTATTCTAGAATCCTTTAATTCTTTTAAATCCTCTTTTTTATCTCTTAAAAGATTTTTAGAACCATATTCTAAACGAGCTTTAATTTTTAAATACTTTCCTGATTTATCTTCAAATAATTTTTTAGGATTTTTAAATATAAATGAATTCTTATATTCCAATAATTTAAGCTCTTTTTTATAAATTAAATTATCTCCACCATATTTTAGCTTATAGATAAGTTCAAAATATTTATTTGACTTATTTTCAAATATTCTATTCGGATTTTTAAATATAACTGAGCCTTTTAATCCGGATAATTTAATATTGTTATCATAAATAATTTTATTAGAACAATCTATCAATCTTCTTTTTAACGAATCTAATTCAAATTTACTAGCATAAATCATTTCATTAGAGGAGCTTAATAATCTAGACTTTAAATTATCTAGATCCATTGCTTTTTTCTCATAAATCATCTCTGGATAGATAAATAAATTTCTATCTTTAATTTTCTCTAATTTTTCCCCATTATCCTCTTGTTTTTTATTAATCGATTTATTTGCTCTTTGATTTAGATTATTCAAACTATCTTTTACTTCATTTATTTCAGGTACTGCAAGTTCCCCTGCTGCAGTTGGTGTTGGAGCTCTTAAATCAGCTACAAAATCCGCTATAGTAAAATCAATATCATGTCCAACTGCACTTATTATTGGAGTGTCACAGTGAAAAATAGTCTTTGCTACACTTCTTTCATTAAAAGACCATAAATCTTCAATGCTTCCTCCACCTCTAGCAACAATTAAAGTATCTAAATCAAATTGACTATCTGCAGTATAAATTTGTTTAACTATATTATTCATAGCCATATTTCCTTGAACTAATGAAGGAAAAAGAATTATTTCACATAAAGGCCATCTACGTTTAATTGTGGTTATTATATCCCTAATTGCCGCTCCCTCAGGAGATGTTACAACACCTACTTTTTTTGGAAACTTAGGTATTTCTTTTTTATGAGCCTCATCAAACCAACCTAATTCTTTTAATTCTATTTTAAGTTGTTCAAATGCAATATGTAAATCCCCTAAACCATCTTCACTAAGTTTATTAACATATAATTGGTATATTCCATATTGATAGTAAACCTCCACTTTACCTCTAATTAAAACTTTCATACCATTTTTAGGTTTGAATTTAAGTCTACTAGCAACACGATAATACATAACTGCAGGAATTATAGTATTTTCATCTTTTAGCTTAAAATAACAATGCCCAGATGAAATATTTTGCTTAAAATTAGATATTTCTCCCCTTACAAAAACTTTTCTCAGATTAGAATCTCTTTTTAAAACTTTAGATATATGATTTGTAAGTTCAGTTACTGAAATATATTCCTCTTCCATTACATAACCCCATATTTTAATACAAAGTTTATAGAATTACTTATTTATAAATATTTGCTTTTTTATAAAGTTTCTCTAATTATATGATGATTTTATAAAAATACCAAACCAAATAAAACTAAGAACTTTTAATGAGTTTATAAAAATACTAAATCAAATAGAACTAAGAAACTAAAAATAGATTTTATAAAAAATTATTAAAAATAAAAAAAGCTAAATAAAATAATTAAACATGAGGAATATCTGTATAATCTGATATTTCACTGTTGAAAGTAGTGAGATTATCTAAAGATAAATCATGAATATCCTCATGACCTGTAATTCTTGCAAATGTTTTAATTTCTTCTAAAGAAACATTTAAATAATTATATACTCTTTGAGAAGCTATATCAATATCCATTCTCTTTCTTAGGTTTTCATCTTGAGTAGTAATCCCTACAGGACAATTACCACTACCACAAATACGATATTGCTGACATCCTATAGCCATTAATGCAGATGTTGCAACCGCTATTGCATCAGCACCTAAAGATAAAGCTTTTGCAAAATCAGAAGATACTCTTAAGCCACCAGTAATTATTAAATCAATATCAATATTGTTATCATCCAAATATTTCCTTGCTCTTGATAGGGCATAAATTGTTGGAATTGAAGTAGCATCACGTATGATTTTTGGACTTGCACCTGTTGCTCCTCCCCTGCCATCAATTGTAATAAAATCCGGCTCAGCATAAGATATAAATTCTAAATCTTCCTCTATCCTACCAGCTGCAATTTTAACACCTATAGGCCTTCCTTCTGATTCCTCCCTCAAATGACTTATAAGGTCTTTTAAATCCTCTTTGGATTTAATTTCCTCATATAATGATGGGCTTATAATATCTTCACCCATCGGTTTTCCTCTAATTGCCGCTATTTCCTCGCTGATCTTTTTAGCAGGTAAATGTCCCCCCATTCCAGGTTTGGTTCCTTGACCTATTTTAATTTCAATTGCATCAGAATTTACTAAATTTTCCTTTGTTAAGCTATAGTGATTTGGAACATATTCAAAAATGTATTTATAACTGTTTTCCATCTCATCAGCTAATATTCCTCCTTCCCCACTGGACATAGCAGTTTTAGCCATTGCACTTCCTTTAGCAAGAGCTATTTTACTCTCATAAGATAAAGCACCGAAAGACATATGGGAAATATAAATAGGGCTTTCAAGAACCATCGGTTTTCTAGCATTTTTACCAATGATTGTTCTTGTTTTAACCTCTGCATGTTCATCTAAAGGAAATGGATTAAGTTGATTTGCAATAATAAGTATCTCATCCCAACTAGGCATAGGTATTTCTGTTGCCATTGCATTTATTATAGAATTTCCATTTACTGCCATTTCATGAATGTCTGCCATATGGGGGATTGAACTATCAAAGCGTGCAGTTTCCTTAGGATATTCTAATTGGGAGGATGAAAAAGCAGCTTCCTTTTTATCCCCATCACTACCTTCACTAATCTCATTTACAGATTCCTTTTTATCCCCATCACCACCATCACTAATTTTCTTAAATACACTAGCGGGATGTTTGCAAACTGGACATTTTTCAAGTTCCTTAAAAGATTTATTCTCTTTCTCTTCATCAAATTCATATCCACAGATACTACATTTATATATTGCCATTGAAAAGCCTCCAAATGTGTTTTAATTAAATTGATTATTTAATTAGTCTTAATTAGCTTTAAATTAAAATTGAAAAAACTATTTAATAAATATTTCTAAAAGTTCTACGTTCTCATTGTCAACATTATTTTCAATACTTTCTAAAATATCATCAACTGTGCCATCAAATATTGCAAAGGGTAAAGGCATATGTTCATAATCCCAGTAATCAGATCTCTGAATAAAACTAAGTAAACTAAGTGCTTCAACTAAATCTAAATTCTTTTTAGATAAAATCTTTTCCCAATTGCTTTTAAGCTCAAGATCATATTTCTCTTTAAGTAAGTTTACATGCTCATTATAGTCTTCAATAGCTAAACCATACTTAAATAAAATATTTGCAAGAAGATAATTTAATCCATCTAAATTATAGTCTTTACTAAGTACTTCCTTTTTAAAATCATATTCTAAAATGTATCTTTCTTCTAAATCCTTTTCTTTTTCTATTTTTTCCAAAAAATAGATATAATTGTCGTTATATGAATTATAATATTCTTTAAAGTATCCTCTGAATTTGATTAATTCCTTTAATCTATCTTCACAAGACAATTCTTTTATTTCCTCATCTGGAATTTTAGCTATTTCATTAGCTATTTTATAAAAATCATTCATATTGTAACCATAAATTCTAATTTGATAATTAAACTTTATTATTTAAATAGTGAGTAAATTTTGATATAAAATAATTAAAAACACGATTAATAAAAATATAGTTTATATAAATTAAATTAATTAAAACAGATAAATCTTTAATTTAAATAATGCTATTCTTTTTTCTCAATTAAATCAATTAGATAATCCATACGGTTGGATAGATCTTTTACATTTTCTTTGATTTCAGCTAATTCCTCATCATTTGAGATTGTTTTTTCTTTAATTTTATCAATTGATTCCTTTGTCTTGTCTAAGTTTTCTTTAAGAGTATTTACTTTTTTATTAAATTCATCATTTTCTTCTTTAAAGATTTTTTGATTAAAGAAATAAGCAAAAGATGCTGTAAGCACTGAAAACATTAAAACTCCCACTATAAGAAGCAATAAGCTAATAAAATGACCAACAGGGCTTTCTGGAATTATATCCCCATAACCTACTGTAGTTATTGTTTGGAATATAAACCATAAACTCTCATAAATACTGTGAATATTTGGATCAAAGTAATATAAAGTGAAAGTAGAGCCAACAATAATAACTATAAAAATAGCTATTATTTTATCTAAATAAGTGGCATTGAAGAACCTTTTAACATACTTAGAAATATCCTTAAATAGCAATATTACTCTTAAAAGTCTAAGCAGAATGATTAAATGATAAGAATACAATAATTGGCTTGGGAATGGTAGGATTAACAATCCTAATGGTAAAGAAGCAACTAAATCTAGGTAATTTTCTTTTAAAAACTGATTTCTATCTGCTGAATCTAAGTATTTTATTATAAAGTTGATTATTAAGACAATACAAATTAGAGTGTCAAATATAAAAATAAAATCTATATACTCTTGCTCTAGATTAAATAAGATAGAGGCTATAATAAGTAAAACATCTATTATGATTAGTATTGATAAGCTTATATCTAATCTTTCAAACCATGATTTCAAAAGCTTCACCTTTAGTTTTTCTTATTTATTATTCTCTTTTAATTAGATAAATAATTTATTATTTAAAAAATCCAGAAATAATAAAAAAGTATTCTATAGAAAACTATTTTTAAAAAAATAAGAAAAAAGTTTCCTATAGAAAACTATTTTAAAAAAAATAAGAAAAAAGTTTCCTATAGAAAACTATTTTAAAAAAAATAAGAAAAAAGTTTCCTATAGAAAACTATTTTAAAAAAAATAAGAAAAAAGTTTCCTATAGAAAACTATTTTAAAAAAAATAAGAAAAAAGTTTCCTATAGAAAACTATTTTAAAAAAAATAAGAAAAAAGTTTCCTATAGAGAACTAGATTAAAACTTCAAAGAATTCTTTATTTAAATAATTAATATGAGTAATCAATTGTCTTCTTTTCATTTGGAGCAATTTATGATTGTACATTAAATCTTCATATTTCACCCTATCATAATCAGCTCCACGGTCTTTCCTGCACTGAAGTTTCCATATTTCTTTAAATTGTTTACTCATTTGATTTTTAATATTTTCTAACTCTACACTTGCTTCATTAATTTCTAAAGTTAATTCATCTATTTTTCTCATAATACTCCTCTTTAAAATAAATAAATTAACCCAAATATATTATTAAAAAAATCTAACCATAATTAAATTAATTTAGTGCTACTTTATAAATAGAAAAGTAGAGCATTTGAAAACTAATATCTATT
Source organism: Methanobrevibacter olleyae (assembly GCF_900114585.1). NCBI lineage: Archaea > Methanobacteriati > Methanobacteriota > Methanobacteria > Methanobacteriales > Methanobacteriaceae > Methanobrevibacter > Methanobrevibacter olleyae. The sequence goes on from NZ_FOTL01000025.1 coordinate 29,306, forward strand.
AATAATTCTTTAAAAGCTAAATTTTATTTAAGAAATAACTTTTATAAAATCTGTATCAACAACCCTCTAATTTGCTCTAGATAAACTTCTCTTTTAATCATAATGTTTCCCATATTAATATTTTTAAATCAATATAATCTATTTTTAAATTAAATGCTTTCTATAGAAAGCATAGTTTGAAAAATCAGATAAAAAAAAAAAATTATAAAAATATAATATCAAAAATAAATGAATAATGCTTTTTATAGAAAGCACAACCACAAAAAATAAACAACAATGATTCCTATAGAAAGCACAACCACAAAAAATAAACAACAATGATTCCTATAGAATGCATAATAATATATTATCTGAAAATAATTCATTTAAAGCTACTGATCATAGGAGCCATAGTTTCACTTCATGAGAAACTATCATTAAATCATCATTAGTTTCTTCATTTGAGAAAAACACCATATAATGTTAAAATTAAAATAAGGCCATTTTGGGATTGAAATGTAGAAATTGATGGCTACTTTGATATTTACGGTAGTAGTCATGTTCAAATGTTATATCCTGGAGATTTGGAGGGTGGAGCAGAAAATGTTGCTAACTGCCGTTGTTGGTTACAGTTTACTAACATTACTCCAAGTAACCTTAAAACTAGAGGAACCATACAAATAAATCCAAATGTAAACCTGACTACTAATAATGCTAAGACTTATAGTGTAAATACTGAAAGTAAAGGTAAAACTAGAAAACCTAATATTAATGAATATACATCAAGCAATAAAAAACAAGGATTATTCTCAAAAATTAAAACAAGAATTTTAAATATTGGAAACAAAAATACCTCAAAAATTACAAAACCAGAAATCAAATCTAATAAAAATTCTATCAATATAAATTACAATAAAGATCCCCATAAAGTTGTAGAGGTAAATAATAAAAAAATATATGGTGTTGGTGAGTCTATTGAAGACAAATTAGCATTTTCTAATAAATGGGCTATAAAAAAATCAGATTTATCTAAAAAAGAGTATAATTTTGTAAAATTATATTCTGGAGATGTAACAAAAATTTTAAATAATTATCTTAGGGAAATTGCTATTGAACCTAATAATTTTAAAAGAAAATTAATACATGCAAAATTTATGATTAAATGGAATAAATTTAGATTTAAATATCCAAAAGAGTATATGCCTCTAAATGAATATTTAAAAATTTCTGAAACTATCTTTGAAAAAGGAAAAGTTTTGGATGAAGATTTAGTGTTAGTTAGAAGACAATCCCGTCCATTATCTGATTATGCCAATGAAGGAATATATCACTCAGATGCATTTCTATCAACTTCTATTTCAATGAATGTTAAACCAGAACTATATGGTCCATATATTAATTTAATTGTTGTACCGAAAGGTACAAAAATATTTTATATTGAAAAAATAACATCCACAAAAACAGAATATGAAGTATTATTTAATAAGGGATCTGATTTAAAATTCTTAAATCAAGAAAATAAATACATATCTTCTTGGATTTTAATATAAATCTTTATATATATAAAAAAACAAATATATTACTATAAAATAAGGAGGTTAATTATGGTTAGAAGATTAGTTCCAGATTATGATTTTATCATGAATGTTAATGATGATTTCATTGATTCTTTTGTAAATGTTCCTTTAGGTATACCTAATATGTTAATGAATCTCCTTGAAGAAAGAGATGAGGATATCGGTGATAAAAGATTGATTACTTTTATTAATCATCCTGATTGGGAATCATTAGATCAAAACGAAAGAGCAATTACTTATAAAATGTTAAATGAAGGGAAAATAGATGAAGCTCATGATTACCATGTTCAATATGCTCTTGATTTTATTGAAAAATATCCTCAATTTAAACCTATGATTAAAGGAGTCGAAGACTCTAAACTAGGTTTTTTAGAAAATATTTTTAAATTATAAAACTCTTTTTTACTATTTTTTTTATTTTAGTTTCTAACTGTCCACCTTATATATTGAAGAGTGGAAAAAATATTCAAAATAGAAACTAAAAATGTAGACAGCTTTTTTGGTAACCTTAATCTTATTTTATTCATAATAACTATTTTTTTCTTTTTTGAGTATTCTTTTCTCACACTTCCAATTTTATTTCAATAATAAAAGGAATAAGAATCATGATTGTAAAAGGTGCAGTTCTCATACCAAAAATCCCAGACACCGTAGGCGATGTATTGGATGAAGAAACAATAAGAAAAGTATCATTAATCTTTAACCGCCAAGTCAACCTAATCGACGTACAACACTCACTCCAAACAATAGGATCCATACTAGAATCCTACATATGTGATGAAGAAACTACTTTTAAAGGCAATGTTTACCCCAAGGGAACTTGGTTTGTTAGTGTTGATGTAACTGACCAGGAAATCCAACAAGCATTACGTGATGGAGAATACACTGGTTTCAGTATACTTGCAGCACCTTACAAAAGTGTTGAAGATATGAGAAGAAAAGGAGTGAACTGATAAAATGGGTATTAAATTTAAAGATGTTGGTAAAAAATGGAAACCCACTAGCATAAGCATAGTTGATAAACCAGGACATCCATTAGCTGTTTTTGAAGTTTACGAAGACGATGACGAAATTAAAATAATGCCATTTGGGATTGAAATTACTTATAGTGATGATAATGTAGGTGTCCCAATTGGTTGGCATACCAGTTAAACTGATTTTTAAAAGGTTAATATCCTTTATTTCCCACCCATCAGGAATAGTATTGTAATCTTTAATCTTACCCCTGATACTGAGGCCTAGATTAATCCCAATGTCTAACATTTCTTTAATTTCAGCTGCAAATTTAGAACGAATAACAGATTTAATTTTTAATACATTTTCATCTGTATCCATTACTTCTTTGATAGCTCCAATTATTCCATCAAATAATTTATCCTCATGATTTCCATGTAAGTTTTTAGTACTTGTGAGTAGTTGTGTTTTCATGGACTCAATAGCTGATGGTAATATAATATCTCCTTGAAGGTCTTTGTTAGTAGTTGAAGCTATTCCTTCTATGGTGAGTGTTCCATCAGGGTTTAAATCATATGATTTTTGTGTGGATGGTGCATACAATTTAAATTGTTTAATTGTTTCAGTTGACATTTTTAATTCACTATCCATTAAAAAAAAAAAAAAAAATAGTTTTTTGGAGTGGGATTAGGGGTTTAAACCCTATTGGTATAATAAAAAAAATATTAAAAATTTATAATTTTAGAATATTTTATCCCACAGAATGAAAAAAAATAGTAAAATAGTTTTTAAATAGTGGTAGTTACAGGATTTGAACCTGTGTAGAACTATATCCCTTGGTTCTAAACCAAGACCCTTTAACCAAGCTTGAGTAAACTACCAAAAAGAATATAATAAATTTTTTTATAAAAGTTTAAAAGAATATAAAAATATATAATAAATATAAAATAAAAAAAAGGAGGTGACATTCTTTGTCAGAAAAAGACAAAAAGGAAGATGATAAAAATCCTTATCCATTAAAACCAAATGGAAAAGAAAGGCTTAATAAAGGAGCAGATAACAATAAAAAGAAATAGAAAAAACTGCTCTAAACAAATAATTCCAGTAAAAAACAAAGCAAGAAAATAAAACTTAAACATCCACCATATATTAAAAAGGAAAATCCTTTCTTAGCGATGTTTGTTTTATTTTCTATTAATTTTTCATTATCATTAATACAATCTGAATATAATGCAATCATGTCTTTAACAATTGTATGTTCTGATTCTTTTTTTGCTCCTTCTTCCATTAAAAAGGAAGGTTTAGGTGTTGCTGAAAACTTTTTAAAATAATGTGATTTAATAAAGTAATAAATTGAAATTAAATATAAAGCAAGTGAAAATATAAAAAGAACAATTAAACATATATCTGGTTTTGAATTAGATAAAATGTTTATAAATAACGATGCTTGTATTGTAAATATTACTGCTAACACTCCAATCATAGAACTTATTTTTGTATCAACAGATTGAAATCTTCTTTCTTCTTCATCATATCTATGTTGAATATGGCTTAAGATTTCTTTATCTCTTTTAAGTTCTTGATTTTCATCATTAGTCATAAGTTCCACCTTTTGGAAAAAATGGTTTATTAAAAAAGGCCACATTACACAAAAATAGTGCAAGTGACCATAAAAAAAATTAAATGATAAAAAATAATTTCTAATTTTCAGCTAGATACTCATCAATAGGAATAACATTAACAATTTCACGATTTTCATCACGACATATAATAGACTCAATTAATGGTTTAAATTGAGGATAATCTTTAATAAACTGAATTTCTTCTTCATTTTCAAGGTTAATGTTATTAACAACAGAATCCCCTTCTTCTTTTTCAGCTAATCTTTTTCTTTTATTCCTAGCATGATACATTTTTTCAAGAAGATCAGGCCTGTAATTTAAAAAATTATGTCTTTCTTTTTTATAAAATGAATTAAATTCACAAATAACTGACATAATACCATCAGGGATAACTTCTTCAAAGGTAATTAATTCAGCTAATATTTTAGGAGGTAGATTTTTAATTAAATCTATATCCAACCTAGTTACTTTAATTAATTCCATAAAAAAATTCCACCTTATTAACTAATTATTTATTTATTTTGTAAAAAATACTATATAAATTTATTTATAACTTCCATACTTTTTTATTCTTGCTAAGGTCTTCAACATACTTTAAATTAATATTTGGAGGGAATAAAACCTCATAATCTTCTAAAACATTTGTTATTCCTTCAAGATATAATACATTTGTACCTTTAGGTACTAGAATATAATTTAGTTCATCACCATAAATGGAAGTATTTGCATATTCATAAATAGAAGTAGAAGTCAAACCTTTATCATTATATTTAGTTTCATTATTTCTCCCCATGAATCTATCTCTTTCACGACGACAAACAATAATATCCTTTTTAAGAGTTTTTCCATGCTTTGAGAAAATAGTATCAATAAGATTTAATGAGTCATCAAACAACAAAATATGATCCAATACTCCCTTATCTAGAAGTTTATCGTTGACATCCTCCCACCTTTTTATTGCATCTTCTTTTGACAATAATCCTCTTAGATAACCATTTATAGCAGCATCTCCATTATCAGTATATATTTTAAAAAAAGCATATTCTTCTTCACTTAATTCATCAATAGGTACACCAATTTCATGAAGAAAATCATCTCTACTCATTGGAGTATTACCTTGTAATTGATAATGCTTGCCCTCATAATCATATGCCCAATTATGAGATTCATCATTAATCAAATTAACAACAAAAGGTTTTTCTGGAGGTGTCCTATTTCGTTTCCACACACTTACATAAGTACATTTGCAATTAGGATGAATTGGAACATAATTCTTCTTATTAATCAAATCTTATACTATGGATAGGTTCTTCACCACGATTAGCAGTTTCCATACTATTAAGTCAATTTTAAACCTTCTGAAGATCCAGACAAAATATGTTAAACTATGTTTCCATACTATTAAGTCAATTTTAAACTAGTGTAATAACTACTTCCTTCTTTGCTAATAACACCGTTTCCATACTATTAAGTCAATTTTAAACTTACAAGTTTTAGCTTTCAAAATTGTGGATATTCAAAGTTTCCATACTATTAAGTCAATTTTAAACGATTATCTCTTGTTGAGAGTTTGGGTGATGATAATACGTTTCCATACTATTAAGTCAATTTTAAACACTTCTTTTTTCATCCATGCTTAAATTACTAATACTGTTTCCATACTATTAAGTCAATTTTAAACTTAGAGGAACTAGAATAAAAAAAACAAAAACATATTATGTTTCCATACTATTAAGTCAATTTTAAACTATTTCTGGTATTGCTGGTCTACATAGTCTAATTCATTGTTTCCATACTATTAAGTCAATTTTAAACCTTATTTAATAATTCTTCATTACTACATTCTACCTCAGTTTCCATACTTTTAAGTCAATTTTAAACCTGGTGGTAATGATTGTAAAGTTTTAAGTAATGAACGTTTCCATACTATTAAGTCAATTTTAAACTATATTGAAATGATTAAAGAAAGACACCCTTTTAAATAGTTTCCATACTATTAAGTCAATTTTAAACACGGTCAGTAACTGCGAGTATTCTTGCATCATCCAAGTTTCCATACTATTAAGTCAATTTTAAACAATGATTTATACAACTCATCACAAGTACAATTCTTATGTTTCCATACTATTAAGTCAATTTTAAACTATATAAAGTTACTTTTTATTACTTTTTTTAGAAAAGTTTCCATACTATTAAGTCAATTTTAAACGTTTTAATGAAATTGTGCAATGGTTCATATTTAGCGAGTTTCCATACTATTAAGTCAATTTTAAACATAAACTACAAGAAAAACTGGAAAAAAGTAATCATTCGTTTCCATACTATTAAGTCAATTTTAAACCTTATTTCTTTTAAATCTTCTAACATTTCTTTTCTACGTTTCCATACTATTAAGTCAATTTTAAACACTGAGTGT